>SZPB01000198.1 GCA_030263535.1 Cytophagia bacterium CHB2 | reverse complement strand
ATTATCCTGACCCAGGTGGGGGAATTAAGTTGACCCTGGGTGGGGGAATTATCCTGGCCCTAAGGCAAGAAGGTGGGGGAATTGTCGTGGCCCCCGACACAGGAAGTATTTTATTTGCCTTTTCGAATTATTTTTTGTAACTCCAAGAGCATTTATGCCCATCGCTCGCATTTCATTCTCAGAATTTCTGAATCGCTTGAGGCCTATTATGGAAACACTTGACACCCGCGCAGATGAAATCGCGCAAGAAATCGCGAGTTGGGAGCTTGCCCAACAGGAAAATCTTCTGCAAAAGCTTGTGGATTTGAACTACCAACGCGGCTTAAAAAAGCTCTCCGAACAAATCCGGAAACGGCTGGCAGCAGAAAACAAGCTCGCTCAGTCGGTTGACGAAATTTTTGCCGAATTGGCGCAAACCAGAGAGGCTGTTGCCGCCGATGACTACAAGCGATAGCTGGATAGCATTCGACACGAACATCTATATTTTCGGTATTCGCGAGGAACCGAAATTTCCCGCTTGTGCAGAACTGCTTCAAAAAATCGGCGCGCTTCATCTTTACATACCTCGCCAAATTATTCGCGAACTCCAAAAAAATCTCCAGCCGAATGAAGTCCATGAGTTGTTCGGACTTTTTATGCGATATCCCAATCGTGTCAAAATCAACTGGCATCCAACAGCCCCTGCGTTAATCGAGAAATTTCAGGAATTGGGTTGCAAGTTTGGCGATGCTGTTGTGGCGGCGCATCTTGAGGCAGAAGGTGTGCGGACTTTGATCTCTGAGAATCGCCATTTTTTGACGGAGATTCAGGGTTTGCCATTTCGCATTCTAAATGCTGCTACGGCGATGCAAGAGTTGAGCCGCATCGATTGACATGCGATGAATTGCTACGATAATAAGATGTCGTATGTTCACTTGAATTGCTTCAGCAGCTTTACAAGACAAGCTGAATAACCGAATTTCGCCATCGCTAACTTCTTCACACAAAAAATGCCAATTCGCTTCCAAGTCAACAACAAATCTTACGATCTCGATTTGCCGCCAATGAAGCGCTTGCTCGATGTCTTGCGCGAAGATTTGCGTCTCACCGGCTCGAAAGAGGGCTGCGGCGAAGGCGAATGCGGCTCGTGTTCGGTGATCCTAAACGGTGAAGTCGTGAATTCATGCCTGGTGCCGTTTTGCCAGGTGGAGGAGAGTGAGATCATCACGGTCGAGGGACTAGCGCAAGACGGGCGTTTGAGCCGTGTGCAGCAGGCATTTCTCGAACACGGCGGCGCGCAATGCGGTATTTGCACGCCCGGCATGTTGATGGCCGCAACCGCGTTTTTGAATGAGCGCTTCAAGCCGTCACGCGAGCAGATCAAAGAGGCAATCGCCGGCAATCTCTGCCGGTGTACGGGTGATATGAAAATTTTTGACGCGATTGCCGCGGCAGCAGGCCCGCCGGAAAAAGTATGACTGGATAAATGGATTGATGGATCGTTGGATTGCACGATGACTAGGCCGCGCTGATCCACCAACCCATCTTGCAACTCTCGTAACGAGCAAAAAAGAAAATGATTTCCACCATAAAAACGCATTCGCCTAAAACCCTCGCTGAGGCTTACGCTATTCTCCAACAAGAACGAGAAGGCGTCAAAGTACTGGCGGGCGGCACGGATTTGATGGTGACGTTGCACGCGCGCGTCGAGCAGCATCCCGCGTATTTAAATATTTGGAAATTGGCAGAATTGCGCGGCATTGGCGAATCAAATGATATGATTCGCATCGGCGCGTTGACGACTTACACGCAAATCATTCGTTCCGCGCTGGTGCAGCAGCATGCGCCGATTTTGATCGAAGCGGCTAAACTCGTGGGCGCAACGCAGATTCAAAATCGCGGCACGTTGGGCGGCAACATTGTCAATGCTTCGCCGGCAGGCGACACGCTGCCGGTGCTGGCGGTTCTTGATGCGGTTTTGGAAGTGGGCAGCGCGCAAGGCACGCGCACAATCGCTTTTGATGAATTTTATACCGGCTATCGCAAAACCAAACTGGCGCCGGAAGAACTGCTGCTTGCAATTTATTTGCCCAAATCGGCAAAAAACGATTGGCAATATTTCCGCAAAGTCGGCACGCGGCAGGCGCAGGCGATTTCCAAAATCGTTTTGGCGCTGCGCGCGCAAAAAACGGCCGAACATGAAATCAGTTTCATCAAAATTGCCTACGGCAGCGTGGCGCCGACTGTGATCCGCACGCCGCAAACCGAGGCCTTGCTAAACGGAAAACGGCTGACCGAGGCGTTGATCGAACAAGCCGGGCAAACGGCTATGCAGGAAGTCCGGCCAATTACGGATGTACGCTCAACTGAAGACTATCGCCGTCTCGTTTCTGGAAACATTCTCAAAAGGGCTTTATATGAATTTTGGCAAAGCGCTTAATCTCGCCGCTGGTTTGCTCATTCTTGTCGCGTTCTTACTTCTGGCTTGCGGCGGCGAAAAATTTCCGCTGCCGCAACAACCGGAGGAGGGCGGCGGCTCGACCATCGTGAGCGATACGACTTACATTCAACTTCGCCCGGTATGGGATGCGGCCGCAGGCTACAGCTTGAATCAACCGCAGGATATTTTGATTGGTCGCGAGCCTTTGATTTATGTTGCCGACACCGGTAACGATCGCATTCTTATGCTCGATTTGGCAGGCAATATTCTCGGCCAGTCGCAAACCGTCGACAATCCTGTGGCGCTGACGCAAGATTCAAAACTGAATTTGCTGATCGTAACAGACAGCAACAAAATCCATCGCATCAACTTGACGGCGGTACAACATCAAATTGCCGCGGCGCCGGTGGAATTGGTTTTTGAAGAAGTCGACAACCCCGACCGGCGCTATACCGCAATCGCCGCCTTGTTGACGAGTACGCAGGGGCGCGGTACAATCTCCTACTTTGTCACGGCAACCGGCGGAGACAAGAACGACAACCAGGTTCTGATTTTTCCGGAAGGTTTTCAAGTGAGAGTTCCAGACGCGATCAACCTCGAAGCGAACGGTCTGGGCATTTTGTCGGCCTCGAGTCCGAGCGGGATTACAGCATTGCGTGATTTTTCTGGAGATTTCATTTTTTGCATGATCGGCCAAAACTCTTTCAAAGTGCAATGGCTGACGCCCGGCGAATTCGGTTACGCCGCGCGCTTGAACCCGGCGGCAGGAAACTTCGATCTCTTTGCGATTGACAAATTTGCCCAGCCGGAGGATATCGCGCTGGACTCGGAAGGAAACATTTATGTGATTGATGCGGAATTGAACTATTTATTCAAGTTTTCTGCGGCCGGCGAAGAGCAGCAATCGTTCGGCAGGGCCGGTGCGGGCGAAAAACAATTTCAAAACCCGCGCGGGGTGGCGTTCTTCGATCAAACACTATATGTCGCCGATACCGGCAATAATCGCATTGTACGATTTAAATTGTCTACCGATATCAGCCAATAGTAGGCATGAAAATAATCTCAAAGAGAAATCTTCATGCGCTCAACAGTGTCAACGCAAAAGCTTCCGCGGCTTGCTCTTGCTCAGAGCGGGTCAACTGCGGCGGCGGGTTAGAAATGGCTTGGCACAATTTATAACCGGAGGCATGCAGGCCGTGAAAGACTTCATGGCTGCAAACCAAACGCAGGCCGAATTGTTCGTCGATAAAAATCCGCCGCAACGCTGAGCTAAAAATACGAATGATGCGCTTATCCCCTTCCCAAACGGCCACCCGGCGCGGCAAAAAATAATTCAGCGAATCTTGCTCCTCAATAATCACCTGCCAACCGCAGGCCTGGGCAATGCGAAACGGGTCATTACCCAGCATTGCGAGCATCGCTTCCCCCACAAATTTTCCCCATTGCACGGAATTCATTTTCATAGTGACTCAATCATGCGCGGCGTGATTTGTTATCGAAAATCGCAGCCCTTCACAAGACATCGGAAGACGTCGTTTCAGTCGAGGAGTGTGCAGCGGTTCCCGGCTCTTTGACCGGCTTCAGAAGGCCGCCCATCTTACTAAAACCCCACGCGATCAATAAAACAATAATTACGAGAGCCGTGCCATACAGAAAAATCGGCTTCCAAAAATCAACTCGCATCAGATGAACCACGATCGTTCCCAAAATCAACCAGGGCAGCGCAATCATCATGCTTTGCAACGGCGCAGTGAACGGCAGGCGGGTTCCTGGACCGACATTCTGCGCGCTGTAATTCGGCGCGCCGTGAGACCCTTCTCGCGGAGCCATTTTGTATGAATAACGGTGATTGAAAATGACGTCAAAAATGATGCTGATGACTTCAGCATGTTCAAAATAGGCCGAGTGACTTTTTACGGGATCCGGAAAGTAATAGCTGGAAATTTCAAAATTATCCACTTTGAGATCGGGCAGCAGCTTGTTGCAGGGTGTTTCCAGCGAGCTGCTGACTAAGTCGGCGCGATCCCAAATATTAATCCAATGGATATGCGGTTTACGATTCGAGGCAAACGGCACTTCACCGAGATCGCCGCGCACTTCTTCGACCACACGATTGTAGCGATGATGCTTGCCTTTATGGCTTTCAAAGAAATAATGAACTTTGTCAATCGGGCTGCCCAGCGTAATGAAATGCTCGATTTTATGCAGCGGCAACGGGCCGCGCAAGGCTTTGGCTCTATCGTTGTGGCGCGCACGATTGTATCGTCCCAACTCCAACAGCGTATCGTGCGCGATCGTCGTTCCCAGACTATGGCCGATCACCACGACGCGTTCGCACGCCTCATCGAGCAGAACATGCGCCATCGTATCGAATGCGCCCTTCAGCACTTCTTTACGCTTTCGATATTTTTCATTTGTTTCTTCATAGGTCGTCCAAAGCTGCACATCGCCGACATAATCGCGCAAGAATGTGCGCACGAGAACCAAGCCCAGCAATGTAAACAAGCTGAGCGCGAGAATGACGTAAAAATCCGGGCGGCTAAAAACTTGACTCCACGGCGCATTGTTCTGCAAGCCGAAAATCTGCAGAAAAAAGGAATTCACTTTATCGATATCGATGCCGATGCTATCCGCAAGCCCGATCTCTTTGAGCAACAACACAAGGCCGGCAAGGGCAAGGCCGCTGACGCCGACAGCCGCCACGGCCGCAGCAAAAACGGCAATAAGCATCACCGCAAAAAACGTCAGCAGCATAGCAAACGTAAACATCTCGGCACGATTGTGAGAGCTGCGCCATTCTTTTGCAAGCGCTACAATGCGGCCGCGCAACGCCGCGCCATGATTGTTCTTGTTATGCTGGTCGCTCAAGAACGCCAAAAAATCACGAAAACCGCCTTTGGGATATTTTTGACGAGCCGCCTGCCCCTCGAACGCATCATAATCCTCCAACAACTCGTGCAGATCGCCATGCTGATACGCATTCTTCCCGCCTTTTTCATGATCCGCCCAGAGGCGAAACAATGCGGAACGTTTGACGCGCGGCCGCAAGCGCCAGGGCGTTTTTCCCATGCGCACCGGCGTGGCAAGGCGGGCCAGCACCCACTTCACAACTTCTTTTGTTGAAATCGCGCCCGCCATCAAAGGCGCCCAGTAGACTTCATAAAAACGAAATTTCGGGCGCTGATTGTCCTTTATATGTGTTACTCGCAGATAGGAAACATCATCCGTGCGCCCGTTACGGCACGTTTCCAGATAGGCTTTGATCTCCCGCAGTAAACCTGTCTTTCGCTGTTCATGATTCACGCCCGCGTAGTGATCCAAACAATCCACCAATCGGCTCACTTCTTCATAGCGGCGCTGGCTGCCCATGCCATGAAAATAAACGACCGCGGTGTAAGGCGCCGGGGATTCCTCGGACTTGGCTTGCTTTTTTTCTGCTGCTTGCGCTGTTTCTTTTTTTTGATCCATATGACGGTTCGCACACTGATTTTAATTATTCAATTGGCCGTAACACTTTTGATTGTAACCGATCACCCTGCTCCATCCTCGGTTTGAGCGAGTTTTCAAGGCTCGAAGAACTCCCGTTTTTTGATACAACGGTCGAGCGGCTGTAAAAACAATATCACCCAATAACCCGCCTGCGGACAGGTAATAAGGGATACCGAAATAATTTACTCATTTCCTCGAAACCGCGAATATACACTAATAAACGCGAATTCGAAATATATTAGCGCACATTCGCGTTAAGTAGCGGCAGCAGGAATTGGGAGGCGTTATTTGAATGGCGTTGCTAAATAGACACTGCACACAACAGAAATTCTCAACAATTTATTCGACGCTGGACGCGGGATTATCCGCAGCGCTGATTTCAGCGGCGGCGTACAGCAGACTATTGAAGACCAGCTTAAACGTGCCCCACGTTTGTCCGCGATGTTGCGGCCGGAAACCGAACAATAAAACACGGCCTCTGCCCAAGGCTATCTCCGCCAGCGCTGTTTTACCATGAAGCTCTGAATGGCCCTGCAGCCATCCGCTTAACAACGGATTCTGCTGCGGGTAGGCGATCAAGCTCACGGCTTGACGATCATATAATTTGAATGCCGGCGAATTCGCAAAGAACAATGCGACTTCGCGCGGCAAGCCATAAATCACCGGATGCTCGGCGTCAACCAAACCTCGCAGAATCGAGCCGGGCGCAGAAAATTGCGAACCCTTGAGCGATTCCAGCACATTCACGGCGGGCAAAGCCCAGGCATCAATAAACAATTTTGTGGCGCTATCAAACACCAGCAAGCTTCCTCCGGACTCGACGAATCGCCGTAAATTTCGCAAACCGACTTGGCCAAGGCCGCCGCAAAATTCTGGCGGATAAACCTGACGGTTATCACGCGCCTGCGCAATGTGGCCGTGCAGGATCACGCTATCAGCCTGATCCGGAATAATAATCGCATCGAAATTTTCTGCAATATCACCGGCGCGCAGATCAGCGTCCCACAGCGTTTGATGTTTGAATGCAAAATCATCCAATACATAACGCGTCCAACCTTCGTCTTCGGCTGGAACATAACTGCGATAAACCGCCACCCGCGGCTGCTGTAACCGTTGCGTCGGAAATGATGAAGATGTTACCGGCACGACTGCAAGCGTCAAATCTCCGGCGAGTTTTTTTAATTCATTCGCTTGAAGCTGTGCACGCGGTACAAGAAACTGGCCCGCAGGATATGCCTGCCCCTGATCGGAGAACGCTTTTGTATTCCAATAAATTGACTTGCCTTTATCGAACAAACGATTGATCAGAAGATAGGCGTCGGAATTGCTCGAGGAGAAAAGGTAGTACTGCGCCTCGCTCAAATTGGAATGAGAAGACTCAACAGAGAAGAAGATTCTTGCAGCAGATGGCATCGTGAAGAAATTCATCGTGTCCGCTGCAACATCAAAACTTTTTTCCAGCGCCATCACTTCAACGCCCATTTGCAGGGGCAATGTCCATCCCGTTACATCGTACGGGCGCTCCGGCGCTGCCTCCGGCGAGGAACGCCGGATGGGATAATTCTGTTTTTCCATGAGGGTGACAATATTCGCGCGATAGGGCTGGCGCAAATCAATCACGCAAGCGCCCGCAGGAAAACGCATACCCTCGGCGACAAAGCTTTCGCGCGCGCGCAGAATTTCCGTGCCCTGCCACAACAAAATATCGAGCATCTTCTGCGCTGCCGCCGGATCGGTTTGCTCGCGTGGAATGAGGTAAGCTGCCGGCTGCTCTTGCCGGCCTTTATTAATGGCGCGCAATCCAACGTGATAGAAATTCCTCAGCCAGAGATCACGATAGCGCGCCGCCAAAGTCAACACGGAATTGCAGGCGGTGAGATTGAGATCAACAATGTCGCGCAGCCGCCACGCGCCGCCGGGCCACGGCTCGGGAAAATTCGTTTGAAATTCACGCACATTTTGCAAACCGCGCCCGGCGCTGGTCAGCTCCTCAGGCCGCAATGTGATGGGCGTCGCGATTTTTACGCTGGCGGCCTCGCTCAGCAAGCCGACGGTGTTGTGATAATAAGGCGCGGTGCGCATGCCGCCGTGCCACCACATGTCATAAATCGCTTCAGTCGCAATGCCGGTAAAGCCGGCCGCGGCGAGATCGGTCGACATATGGCCGCCAATCATCATAATCTCGCGCAAAATGAGAGGATCGATATTGGGATGCGAGACTTCATAAAACGGCGGAATGACGAAACGCGGTCCGTTGCGGCCCATTTGATGCAAATCATAAACGATCTGTGGAAACCATTTGTGATAAAGCAAAGCTGTGAGGGCGCGGGTTTCCGCGAGATTGAGCATGAACCAATCACGATTGTTATCGTGGCCGGCGTAGCTTTGATAAAGCCACGGCGGCGCGCTGCCTTCATAGGGCGTACCGAGCTGCTTTTCATACCAATCGACCACGAGTTGAATGCCATCGGGATTCGGCGAGGGCACCAACAGTGTGACGACGTTATTGAGAATTTCAAGTGTCGCCGCGTCATTGTTTGAAGCGAGATGATGCGCCAATTCCAGCGACATCTGGGACGCTGCAATCTCCGTGCTGTGAATACTGCAACTCAGCATCACAACGGTGCGGCCGCGTTGCACAAAATTTTCGAGAGAGTCTTGCGGCATTTTGCGCGGGTCCGCCAACGCCGCTTGGATGCGCAGAATATCCTGCATACGACGAAAATTCTGCGCCGAGGTAATGACGGCCATGATCATGGGCCGGCCTTCGGTACTCTTGCCAAATTCGACGACTTGCACGCGCTCGCTGCTTCTATCGAGCATTTCAAAGTAATGCGTGATTTCTTTCCAATCGACGAGTTTACGGTCGGCGCCCATTTGAAAACCGAAGACGGCCTGCGGGGAAGGCATCTGCGCATAAATTGGGGCGAGATCAAACAGGAGAAAAACGAAGAGTGAAAGGGTGGGATTTGTTATTAGCTTTGCCGGCCAATTCATTTGTGCATGCCTTGTAAACAAAAATGGCGGTCAGATCACTATTGACTGTTGCTTTCAAAATTTGGAAGTAAAAATCGTTTCGCCGCGTTGCAGATATTCCGCAAACTTTTGCGTTGCCAAATTTGCGCCGCAAACGATTAACCCCACTTTCCTGCCCGCAAGCTTTTGGCGCAGCGGCCCGAGCAATGCCGCCGTTGAGGCTGCGCCCGCCGGCTCAACCGCCAATTTCATGTCGCGATAAAGCAAATACAGCGACTCGCACAACTGATCATCATCGACGCGAACCAATTCATCAACGAATTTCCGGCATAATGCAAAACTGTAAGGCGCGGCATGCGGTGCGCCAAGACTATCGGCAATTGTCGTGACTTTTTCAATGGCCTCAGGCTTGCCGGAGGCGAAACTGCGATGCATCGAATCCGCGCCCAACGGTTCGACGCCAAATACCTGGCAATTCGGAAGCATTTGTTTCACGGCCGCAGCAATGCCGGCGCAAAGCCCGCCGCCGCCAATCGGGACTATGACGGCATCGAGTGCCGGGCATTGCCGGCAAAACTCCCAGCCCACGGTTGCCGTGCCCAACGCCACCTTAGGCCCTTCAAACGGATGAATAAATGTTCTCTCTTCCGCTTGCTCGATCAACTTTACCGCATCAAATGCAGCATGCACATCATCGACCAATACCACTTCTGCGCCGTATGACCTGCACAGCGCGATACGAGTTGCATCCGAGCGCTGAGGCATGACGACTTTAGCCGTGGTCTTGAAGACGGAGGCGGCATAACCCACAGCGGCGGCGTGATTGCCGGCGCTCACCGCCGTCACGCCGCGCGCCAGTTGTTCCGGCGATAAGGCAAACATTGAGGTAAGCGCGCCGCGCGGCTTGAAGCTTCCGGTGTGCTGCCATAATTCCAATTTGAAAAAAATTTCCGTGTTTTCGCCAAACAACCGCTGTGCGCGCTGACTCTGCCATTGCCAAACGGGCGTTTCAATGATGAGATTCCCCAATTGCTCGCGGTTTTTCTGAATAGCTTCGAGGGTGGGATAAGTATCGCTCAACATGAAAGCCAAAGCTCCTGTTGGTCGAAGTGTTGAAAATCGAGGATAACATCGAGGATTGAGGATAGAGATTATAAACTCATCTAAAGAGTTTTCAATTTCTTCTATCCTCAATCGTCGATCATCAAATCCAAACTAGCGTTTGCGCCGGCGCAGCAACCAAAGCGGAATCAGGAAGAAGGCAAGATTCAGCGGAGTGCCAAGCGCAAATTCCGTGGAAGCATCCGCGCCCTTGAGCGACAACGCCTGGCTGCCGCAACAGCCGCCGCCGTCACCGGGATCGGGTTGACTGCTGATCGAAAAACTGTACGTCGGACCAAGCGTGCGATTGCCAAGATTATCGGCAGCAAGCACCATGTAATTAATCACGGTGTTCATCGGCTGTCCCGGAATATTGGCAGCATACATATCCGGCGCGCCGGTTGACGGCATATTCAACGTATCTGCGGCGCCGCCGTTGAGGGTGTAAATCAGGCGCACGCTTGCAACGCTGCCGTCATCGACCACACCGGTTTGCACGGTGTATGGCCCGGCTGTGTTTGTGGTGTTGCGCCAATCCGTGGTCAAACCGATGAGCGGATTCGTCGAGAGAGAATTCGCGACATTCAAACGGCCGCCGGTTGCCATGCGATTGAGGAATGCCGATTTGCGTTCAACGCCGCCGAGCACGCGAATGATAACTTGTTGCGTTGTTAACGTGGGATATTTGGCCCACACCAATGCGAACGCGCCGGAAACATGCGGAGTCGCCATGCTGGTGCCGCTCAACAATTGATAGCGGCCCAACGGCCGGCAACTCAGGATGCTCGAACCGGGCGCGGCAAGATCGACAGAGGAACGGCCATAGTTCGAGAAACTCGACAGATTATCGTTGCGATCAGAGCTGGCAACGGCGACCACGTTTGCCACCGTGTAATTCGAAGGATAACTCGACGTGTTATCATTATTGAGACCGTCATTGCCGGCCGCCGCCACGAAAATCGCGCCACGTTGCTCCGCGTATTTGATGGCGTCTTCCAGCGTTCGTGAAGCTTCACCGCCGCCCCAACTGTTACTGAGAACTTTCGCGCCATTGTTCGCGGCATAAATGATGGCTTCGGCGGCATCGGCCGTGCTGCCCGAGCCGTCTTGCCCCAAAAACTTCAAGGCCATCAACTTCACGCGCCAATTTACACCGACAACGCCTTTGCCGTTATTGCCCACCGCGCCCACCGTGCCTGCGCAATGCGTGCCATGGTCGTTATCGTCGTAAGGATCATTGGTGTTGAAAATAAAATTCCAGCCGCGAAAGTCATCGACATAGCCGTTGCCATCGTCATCAACGCCGTTGTTGGAATTGGCGCCGCTTTCGCTGGGGTTGATCCAGATATTATCCTTTAAATCTTCGTGATTGTAGTCAATGCCGGTGTCAATGATGCCGACGATAAGATCCGGATCACCCGTTGTGATATCCCAGGCTTCCGGCGCATCGATGTCATTATCGTTTGATTGGTGCATCGCATACAAATCGCTGAAGCGATCATCGTTCGGAAAAACTGGCGGCATCGCCGGAGTTTCTTCGAGGATGTACAGGCGGTAATTCGGCTCGGCATATTCCACCTCGGATTGATTCCGGCAGGCCTGCAAAACCGCGTCCATGTTTCGCCCGGCCGCCACCTTGCCCAGCACAAACTGATCGTTTGCAAAGGCTCGGACCTGAGAAATGCCGGTTTCCGCAAGAATCGTTGCGCTGCGCGCACCCGGTGTTTTGTATTTGATAATGACTTCACCCGGAATGACTTGCGGCTTGTTGCGCAACGAGGGCTGCGCCGGTGATTCTGCAAAAGCAGCAGCGAGAATCGCCGCGACCAGCACGAACAACTTAACCTCCTTCATGTGAAATCCTCCTTGATTAAATTTTGGATTGAAGCGATAACATACTTAGGATCGTCATTTATTTCTTTAAACCGCTAATCAACGCGAAGGGCCGCTAATGCTTTTTAATTCGCGATGATTCGCGTGTATTCGCGGTGGAAGATTGAGAAAGTTATTTGACTGTCGATCCTTAGCATGCCGGAAGGCATACTTCTCCTGAAACGAACCGGCGGATTTTTTCTCACTTTTTTAGATAACCGGATTCACCAGATCGCCGAAACCCGTGATGCTCGCGACCATGGTATCGCCGGATTGCAGCGGGCCAACGCCTTCCGGCGTGCCCGTGGCGATGATGTCGCCAGGTTGCAGCGTACAAAAACGCGAGAGATAACTGATCAATTCGGTGACGGGGAAAATCATATCCGCGGTCGAGCCGCGTTGGCGGGTTTCGCCATTAATGGTGAGTTTGAGCTCGAGCGCTTGCGGATCGGCAACACAACCGGCCGGAATGAGATAAGGTCCGATGGGACAAAAGGTATCCAGATTTTTGGCGCGAAACCAGGGCAACCCGGCAGCGGTATCTTTCTTCTGCAACTCGCGTGCGGTGACATCATTGAGAATGGTATAACCGGCGATGAAATCTCGCGCAGCGTTGGCCGCAATATTTGCGCCCGTTTTGCCGATAACAACGGCCAGCTCGGCTTCATGATGAATCGCGCCGAGATTTTTGGGCAGGCGCACAGCCTCCTGGTGCGGAATCATCGCCGAAGGCGATTTGCCAAAGACAATCGGCTCACTCGGCAAAGGGTTTTTCAATTCCGCGGCATGTTCGCGATAATTGCGCCCGATACAAAGTATCTTCTGCGGTCGCGCGATCGGAACCTGAAACGTATACGGCTCGCTTAAAATCAAATCGTGCAGCGGCCGGAACTCCCGCAGCGTCGTGAAAACTTCATCGAACGTTTCGGCGTGAAACACATCCATTTCGAGCATCACTTGCAGGAAATTGAATTGCGGCGCTTTGTTTTTGAGTTTGATCTGCCGGAACAAATCCCATGCACGTGAGAAATTGTAAGTCGTGTAGGGTTGCGGTGAATTCGGCTCACGCCATTCCACGCCGATCATGGGGAGGTTGCTTTTATCGAGGTAGGCAAACGCGCGGGTCAAGGGGTAATCCTTATTTGCAATGTCACTCGTTAAGCCATCATTTGAAACGGGTCCGAGGTCCAGCCTATTCCTCAGGCCGGCCTATGGTAGCAACAAATGCCAAAAAAGGCAAGCTTAAAGTTGAGCTCATTGATTCTGCTAAAAAGTTGTGCCTCTGTCTTGTGTTTTATGTGAGGTTGATTGTGGCGGTGTATTTGTTCTCGCGATATTCTCCGGAATATCAAACTATCAGTTTTGTGTTTCTCAGCTTTCATTGTGAAACGAGTAGAGTTAGAAGTTTGGCCTTGAAAATGGCAGCCAGCCAGCCTACTTTCTCGTGACAAGAAGTGCCGGGTGGCAAACCTTGACCAAATTTTTCGGGTTGCAACGGAATTGGCCCGACGAGTTCATGCCGACACAAACATTGCGCCATGTTTCATCATCTAGAGTCCGTCTCAAATCGTCTTCCCCTCGTGCTCGTAATTTATTTTTGTATTCAGCTTTTTTATATCACTTTCCTCCCTCTGCCTTTTCAAAGCGACTCCCTCGAACATTTACGGCTGGCGCGAGAATGCCTTGAAGCGGGCGGGCTATATCCCTTGCCGCATCATCGTTTCGATGATTATATTTTGGCGCCACTCTACATTAATTTTTTGATCGGGTTGTTGAGCATAAACAACTCAACGACTACCATCCTGCTTGCAAACCTCGTGTTAAATTTTCTGCAATTGTTTTTGCTTTACAAGATTTCAAATCAACTGCTGGCGCAAGAAAACTGGGCAAGACTCGCTGTCATCCTCTATGTTTGTTATCTCACCAATCTCGGCTTGGTATTATTGAATCTCACGGAGCTTGCGTTCGGTGTATTGAGCCTGGCCAGCTTTCATTTTTACCTACGCACTCAAAAACGCGATGCCGGCTTGGCGGGCGCTTTTTTGGCGCTGGCGACTGGCGTGCGGCCGTTCGGCTGGGCTTTACTGCTCGCTTATCTCTCGATTTATTTGTATCACGGCACACGCTGCCAGGCGCAGCATGCCCGCATGATGTCTCTCCTGCTGGGATTTTCTCTCACGATTGCCGCCATGGGGTTTACCACCAAAAGCTATTTTGGCGATTTCATTTTCACCTCCACCACCGGGCCATCAAACCTGTTGATGGGCGCGAATGAGTTTGCCAACGGCGCGTACAACAAAAAAGTTTTTGAGCCGGGCAATCCTGGGTTCATTCCCGAGGGGGACTCCAAAACCTATATCCAAAAAGGCGAGCTTTGGATGCAGGAAGCCAAGTATTGGATTCAAACCCACCCGCTTTCATGGCTCAGACTATTGCCTCTCAAATTATTGCACCTCTTCGGCCGCGATGATTGGGCCGTCAACACACTGACACACAGCAATGACTGGAGTCTCTATCATCTCGGCAAAATCATTTTCCAAACTAAAGGTGTTTCCGGAATTCTGGCGGGCGAGTCTTTGGGGTTTAAATTGGGATTTGCGGCATTACAAATCATACATCACATCTATTACTTCGGCATGCTGGCGTTGCTACTTCATCAACTTTATTTTCTTCTCAAGCACAAACACAAGGAAGAACTGGGAAAATTTGCCGTCATTTATTTGTCCGCGCTCTACGGCATCGGCATCAATCTCATGACGGTGGGCGATCCCCGCTACAAGTATCCTTACATGATCTTCGGCATCATGACGCTGCCGCCGGCAATCGCACGCTGGCGTGCATCATTAAAGAAATGACACAGGCGCGCGGCTTTGCCGGAAATTCCGTTTGACTTTCGTTGCTTCCCTCACTATTTTCACCGCATTATTTAGGACCTTGCACCTCATTCGTGGGACACACACGTGCTCATCTCAGCCGCATTGCTGGTTATCCTCGTCGCCTGCGTCATATTGATGTACCGCAAGCGCCTTTCCGCGATGTTGGCTTTGCCTTTACTGGCGCTGCTGTTCGCCATTGTTGCGGGCATCCCGGAAGATTATCTCCTCAATCACATTCTCCAACGCGGCCCATTGCAAGTCGCCCCGGCGATCATGGCTTCAATTTTTGGCGGCATTCTCGCAATGTTCATCAAAAATCGCGGGGTGGTGGAGCTGATGATTCGCTACACCGCCGAGCTGGTCGGCGACCGCCCGCTCGTGCTCGCGCTGAGCCTGATGTTCATCACAGCCGCAATTTTTACGACCCTGGGCGAACTCGGCACCGTCATCATGGTCGGTTCGATCATTCTGCCCATCATGCTCCATGTCGGCATCTCACCAGTGACTTCGGCTGCAGTAATGCTGATCGGCCTGGCGATGGGCGGCATGCTGAATATTCGCAATTGGCAGCTCTATATCAATGTGCTGGACTTGACGCGCACCCAGGTGCGTGATTTCGCCATTATCATGGTCGGTTTGTTTGCGCTCTTCGGCATTGTTTTTTGCGTGTGGTATTTGCGCGCCAGCCAACTCCATCGCTTCTTTGCCGAGCCGCAAGCGCCCGTCAAACCGCCGTTGCACCGCTTGGCGCTGCTCTCGCCTATCACGCCGTTGCTATTCGTGTTATTTTTGGATTGGCCGATCGTGCCGGCGTTCATCGTTGGTTTGCTCTTTGCGATACTCGCCTCCAGCACGGAAGGAGAATTGGCAATC
>SZPB01000197.1 GCA_030263535.1 Cytophagia bacterium CHB2 | reverse complement strand
GTGGTGAGGTAGCGCCGGCGCGAAGGCTGCGCGCCGGCCAGGCAATTTTGGCGGCGGCGCCTTTCGCGAGCAAACACTGAACATTGCAAATCCTGAGGCAGAAAATGAAAAACATGCAAAAAGCGACTACGCTCCTGCTGCTGGTCGCGCTGTGCGCGGTCGTGCCGGCGTTGGGCCAGGGTGTGGACAAAATCGCGCAGACCGGAATGAAGTGGCTGTCGATTCCGGTTGGCGCCAGAGCTTCGGCGCTCGGCAGCGCCTATACGGCGATGGCCGCCGACGCCGGTGCGGTGTTCTGGAATCCGGCCGGGTTGGCGCTGACCGAAGGCCGCCATATTTTTCTCAATCAGACCCGGTGGATCGCCGACATCGACGTCAATGCCGCCTCGGCGTCGTACACGGCCGGCGCCATCGGCACGTTTGGCGTCCACTTCATGACGGTGGACTGGGGAAATTTGAATGGCACGCGTTTTACGAGTGGTGCGGAACTGTATGAAGAGACCGGCACCTTCTCTCCGGAGAGCTGGCTCATCGGTGTCAGCTTTGCGCGGCGTGTCTCCAACAAGTTCTCCTTCGGCGGCAGCCTGAGATACGTGCATGAAAATCTCGGCAGCTCGCTGGAGGGATCTTTCGACAATCCGGAGAAATTCGAGGCCAAGATGAATGTAATGGCAATCGATTTTGGGACGATCTTCTATACCGGCTATAAAGACCTGCGCATCGCCGTGACCATGCAAAACGTTTCGCAGGAAAAGGAATATCGCTTCGAAGCCTTCCCGCTGCCGTTGACCTTCAAGTTCGGTGCGGCGATGAACGTTCTGCAGGTGATGCAATCCGCCGAGAGCGACCAGAGCATCACGTTGTCGGTGGATGCCCTGCACCCGCGGGATTTTTCCGA
The DNA here is from genome assembly GCA_030263535.1 of Cytophagia bacterium CHB2. NCBI lineage: Bacteria > Pseudomonadati > Bacteroidota > Cytophagia > Cytophagia bacterium CHB2. Next base: position 11,124 of record SZPB01000197.1, on the reverse strand, counting down.
GCGGCTGCATTTCGGCGCGGAATACAGCTTCAAGAAGATGTTCTTCCTGCGCACTGGCTACAAAACCAACTATAACGAAGAAGACGTGACGTTGGGCGGCGGCGCCAAGCTGACCATGGGCAAGACGGCCTTTGCCCTGGATTACAGCTATCTGGCGTTCGAGAATTTCGACGCCGTTCACATGTTCTCCTTTGATTTTGAATTCTGATAGTTCATCAAAATAACTTCCCGTCTAAACGTAGCCCCCGCCTCTTGTGGGCGGCTGTCGAAGGCATTGAATTCGTGTTTGTAACAGTGTCCCACAAGGGGACAGGACTACGAAGATCCACGGAGGAATTTGAATCATGAAAGCCAAATCCATTTTGCTTTTATTTTCGAGCTTCTGCCTTTTGATTTTTCTGGGCTGCGAGGCGCCGGAAAACCCGGTATTCGGGCCGGATCGTCCTGATCCCAATCCCACCGGGATGCCGGCGGCCACGATCACGGCGGTCACACCCACGGAGGGATTTCTCAGGGATATCATTACCATCGAGGGCAGCGGCTTCAACACCACGCCGGAATTCAACCTGGTGCAGTTCGGCAACCGGACCGGTGTGGTGGTGGCGGCAAGCGCCACGGAATTGTCGGTGCAGACGCCGAATTTCTCGGATGCAACCGTTATGGTGCGGGTCGCAGTCAAGGGCTCGGAGCACTGGAGCAATGAAATGAGCTTCACCTTCAAGCCAACCCTGACCGTCGTCGATGAGGAAATTAGCTGGCCAAAGGGCATCGCCATTGATGCCGGCGGCAACGTCTACGTCGGCTCGGGCAATGACGGCATCATTTTCAAGATCACTCCCGCGGGAGAAAAGACGGAGTTTGCACACTACCCGGTGAACGGCGCGATGCATTTTGGCCCGAACGGATATCTTTATGCATGTGACCAGGAAGGGCAAATGATTGGGCGGATCTCCCCGGACGGCACATCGATCGAAGATTACTTCCTCAGCGATTCGTTGTCTATTATCGATTTCGATTGGGATGCGAACGGCAATCTTTACGTGGCGACCAACTCCGAAGGTGTCTACCGCCGCGATCCGTCCGGCGGCGTGTCCCTGGCGGCGGAATTGGGATCGCCCAAAAGCTGTCGCGTTTTCCAAAACTATTTGTACGTGACCGATATCTGGGAAACCGGCAGTGTCTGGCGCTACGAGATTACCGCGAGCGGGCTTGAAAATGGCGAGATCATTTATACCAACGAAGATTCTCCACCGACCGGACTGGAGGTGGACGACGAAGGCACGGTTTACATCTCCGAAGCCTGGGACGTGCATATCCTGGCCATCAAAACCGATGGCTCCACCGAAATCCTGTACGATGGCGAACTGGCCACGCCGATGCGCTATTTGACGCTCCACAACAAGACCATGTACGCGGTGCATCCGGGTTGGGGCGATGTCGGAATCGTTTATGCCGCCTATCTCGGCGTCGGGCAGGCGCCGCGCTACGGCCCGTGATCACATGCAGAAAAGGATGGAATCGGACGCGCGCCGAGCTTCTTGCTTTGCGCCGCCCTCAGGCGTTCGTCCGATTTCCATTATGACGCGAGCATTTCTCAATTTTACGAATTGCGCATGAACCTTCATTTTCGGGTGCACCAGGGACTGTGGTGGTTGCTGCTTTTTTTTAGTTCGACAGCAATTTCACAAAGCAAGGGGGGCAGGTGGCAGTTCGAAAATCATGGCATGGACACCGCTGCCTGGGATGCTTTGGGTGATGTTGGAACGCTGCAGAATCAAGCAAGCTTCAGCGAGGTTGCGCCGCTGCAGGAAGGCGGCGCCTACCTGTGGCTGGACAGCGCCAACGTCCATGATTTTTTCCTGATCGACGACAGCGATGATCTTGATTTTGACAACGAGAGCATCGGCATCTCGGCCTGGATTTATCCCGTCCTCTTCGAGAGAGTCCATTTTATCGTCAACAAGGGCGATCAGCTTCCCACACCCAAGACTACCAACTACTCATTGCGCATCTCGGAAAGCAAGAAGCTGGAATTTCTCATCCGCGATGCCAACGATCGCGCGCATCGTGTGACTTCCAGCTTTACGATTTCGGTCAATCAGTGGACATTTATCGCGGCGTTCTATGATTTCAACGCGCATAAAGTTTATTTGTGGAACAATCCGGCACAAGCGGTGGATACCCTGAATTTCGATCAGCCGCTTCTTTCCAATGACGACCCGCTGGCCATCGGCTCATGGTACAGAAGCGATCCCTCGACGCCCAGCACAACGGATTTTGAAGGGCGAATCGATGATGTGAGAATCAGCGGCAGGCGCGAGGATCTGTTTCCGCAAGCGACGGCAGTGGCGCGGGACGACGGCCTGGCAGCCGCTGTTCCATCCGAGATGCAGGTGTATCCCAATCCGGTCTTTCTCAGCGGTGAAGCGGGGAACCGCATCGTGCAATTCACCTCGAGTCTCGCCTCCGTGCATGCCCTCGCGGTGTATGACGTTCTGGGCCGTACCGTTTTCACGGTTTCGAGCAATTCTTCTTCGCAGCCGTTTCGCTTTGCATGGAATCTGCGAAACCAGAATGGCGAATTCCTGCAGACCGGAATTTACTGGGTGCGGATCACGAATGGGCGCAATTTCCTGACGAAGAAATTTTATGTCATCAGATAAACGGGCGGCATTTGCAGCTCACCTGCCCGCACGTGGTTGCATGCGTACCTCACTAATCTTGAAACAAGAACGGAGTTCTATGGCTCCTCCTCCCATCACCATCGCCTGCAAGAAGCTTGCTATCGACATGCCCTCACGAAGAACCGTCAGCGCGATGGCACTCGGTTGAGTTGCCTGCTCTTTCCCGGAGAAAAATGAAAATGCAAATCTTGAAATCAGTGGTACCGCTAGGTCTTATTGCGGCAATTTTGATGATTCTTGCGCCGGCGCACAGCTCCGCGCAAACTCCCCCCGATAAATTGCTGCTCAAGAACTACCGTCCGCAATCGATTTACAAAGTCCCGAACACGCTCATAGCAAAAGCCAGATTCCCCGTCATTGACATGCATTCGCATGCCTATGCCGAAGGTCCCGAAGAAATTGCGCAATGGGTGAAATTCATGGACGAGGTCGGCGTCGAGAAAACCATGATCCTGACCGCGGCCAGCGGCGCGAAGTTCGATTCGATTTATGCGCTTTATTCGAAGTATCCGGATCGTTTTGCGGTCTGGTGCGGCTTCGATTACACCGGCTACGACAAACCCGGATTTGGGCCGGCGGCGGTGGCCGAGCTGGAACGCTGCGTGAAAGTCGGTGCGGCCGGCGTCGGGGAAATGGGCGACAAAGGAAAAGGCCTTTTCTATGAACATCCGACCAAAGCCTGGGGCATGCACCTCGATGATCCGCGCATGGATCCTTTGCTCGAAAAGTGCGCGGACTTGAAGATTCCCATCAGCATTCACGTTGCTGATCCGATTTGGATGTATCAACCGATGGACTCTACCAACGACGGTTTGATGAATGCGATGGAGTGGCGCCTCGACAATCAAAAGGACATCGTCGGCCATTCCGGCATGATCGATATTCTCGAACGCGCCGTCAAACGCCATCCCCGAACAACGTTCATTGCCGTGCATTTCGCCAATCTCTCCTACGACCTTGCTAAAATGGGCGAGCTGCTCGACAAATATCCCAACCTTTATGCCGACAACTCGGCGCGTTACGCTGAGACCGCGCCCATTCCGCGTTTTGTTGCCCGGTTCTATGAAAAGTATCAGGACCGGCTGGTCTATGGCACCGACATGGGCCTCGACCGGGAGATGTACCGGATTACGTTTCGCATCCTCGAAAGCGCCGATGAGCATTTCTATGAAACCAACCAGTTCGGTTATCATTGGGCGCTGAACGGCTTTGGTCTCAGTGATCAAATCTTGAAGAAAGTTTATCGGGACAATGCGCTGAAGATTCTAAATCTGCGATCCGGAAAATAACCGGACACCTTTAACCGGAGCACAAACATGCGAAAAGCGATGAAGTCGACAGATATTGTCTTGAGGGCTGCCATGCTCGTCCTCGCCATCTTGGTTTCTGCCTGCAGTACGCAGAAATCAGCAACCGTGGACGGCAAAAACATCCAGATTTTGTTTGATGACAAGCTGCACAGCAAAGTCGTGGCGAAACTGGAGGGTCGCGCCGTCGAAGTTGGAGACTTTTCATCCAGCGAATTCGTCGTCATTTCTGGAAATGAGGTGAAAGATTTTGCTTTCGAAGGCCAACAGCAGGAAAACCTCGATGACGCCATTGGCAAAGGCAAAAAATATATCCTCACCGGCAGCAACGCGGCGCTGCGCAAAGAGATTGCCGTTTCGCTTTATGATGATTTCCCGAGCATGGCGGTGTATCAGGTTTCCTACACCAACACCGGCGATGCCGAAGTAACCATCGACGGCTGGACGAACAGTCACTACACGATCTCCGCGCGTGAGACGGACGACCCGCGCTTCTGGTCTTATCAAAGCGGATCCTATGAATCCCGGGCGGACTGGGTGTTGCCGCTCAAAGCGGGTTTCTCACAAGAAAACTTCATGGGCATGAACGCCTCCGACTACGGCGGCGGCACGCCGGTGGTTGATGTTTGGAATCGCAACGTCGGCATCGGCGTCGGTCATCTCGAAATGGTGCCGAAACTGGTGTCGCTGCCGGTGAGCATGATGGACTCCACCACCGCGTCGTTGGGCGTCCAATTCAAAATGAAGAAGACGCTCAAGCCCGGAGAATCACTCATCACTCTGCCGACTTTCGTGAGCGTTCACCGCGGTGACTATTTTCAAACCCTGGCGGATTATCGCCGGCTGATGATCAAGCAGGGCATTGCGTTCCACGAGCCGCCGGCCTCGACCTATGAGCCGGAATGGTGCGCCTGGGGTTATGAGCGCAAGTTCACCATGGATCAAGTCGTGAACACGCTGCCGATGGCAAAGAAGCTCGGTTATCAATGGGCAACGCTCGACGACGGCTGGCAAACCGCGGAAGGCGATTGGTATCTCGACCCGAAGAAATTCCCGCGCGGCGATGCCGACATGATCAACTTCGTGAAGCAGATGAACGCACAAGGATTGAAATCAAAACTGTGGTGGGCGCCATTGGCGGTCGATCCGGGCACGGATCTGATCAAGCAGCATCCCGAGTATCTGTTGCTGAATGAAGACGGCTCGCGACAGGACATCAGTTGGTGGGATGCCTACTATTTGTGCCCCGCTTATCCGCCGGTGCAGGAGTACACCAAAAATCTCGTCAAGACTTTCATGCAGACCTGGGGATTCGAAGGTTTGAAGATCGACGGGCAACACTTGAACGGCGCGCCGCCGTGTTACAATCCGGCGCATCAGCACGCCTATCCCGAAGAGTCGGTCGAGAAGATGCCGGAGTTTTTCAAGGTGATCTATGAAACCGCAATAAGCATTCATCCCAATGCCGTCGTGCAAATCTGTCCGTGCGGCACGGCATTTTCGTTTTTCACCATGCCCTATATGAATCAATCGGTGTCTTCGGATCCCGAAAGCTCGTGGCAGATTCGCTTGAAGGGCAAGACGCTCAAAGCGTTGATGGGACCGAACGCGGCCTATTATGGCGATCATGTGGAGCTGAGCGATGGCCGCGATGACTTTGGCACCACGGTCGGCATCGGCGGCATCATCGGCACGAAGTTCACCTGGCCGGTGGGCGCCAAGAAGGATTCCAAAGTCGACCTGACGCCCGAGCGTGAGGCGGTGTGGGCGAAATGGTCGGAAGTGTATCACGCGAAAATGCTGCCTGCCGGCACTTATCTCGGCAGCCTGTACGACATCGGCTTTGACAAACCCGAGACCCATGCGATTCAAAAAGATGGCAGGATGTATTATGCCTTCTATGCGAACGAATGGAATGGTGAGGTGGAGCTTCGCGGTCTTGAAGCTCGCAGCTACCGCGTGCTGGATTATGTCGATCAAAAAGACTACGGCATGGTGACCGGGCCGGCGGCAAAACTTGCGGTGCAATTCAGCCGGAATCTGTTGCTCGAAGCGGTTCCCGAATAAAAGGCCGATGGCTGGCACGTTGAGATCAGCTAACGAGAGGTGACGATGGTCAGACTTCTGAAATGGACTTTGATTCCTGCGCTCTTTCTTTTTTCGACCCCGCTCATTGGACAGCAAAAGGAGATCAACGGTTATTTCCCCTCATGGAAATGGCAACAGAATCGCGAGCGTCTGAACCATCGCTTGATACCCTATCAGAAGTTGACCATCGTTACCTACGCGTTTTTCTATCCCTTGGAAAGTGGTGAAATCGTTGGGATGGACCCGGTAGCCGATGACTTTCTTCTCAAAGGCAAAACGGATTCTCTCTCCGGTCGCCTCGAGCCGAATGATTCAATGGTCGCCCTTGCGCATCGTCACGGTGCCAAGATGGTTCTCGCGATCGGCGGCTGGGAAAATTCGAATAATTTTCCGCAGGTTGCTGCCGATCCTGGGAAGCGAGCCAAATTCGCGCAAAGCTGTATCAAGCAGATTACCGAATATGGTTTTGACGGCATCGATGTCGATTGGGAATTTCCCGGTTACGTTCGCCACAAAGGCACGCCGCAAGACAAACAGAATTTTACTTTGTTGTTGCAAGCCGTGAGAGACAGTCTGCAAGCGCTTGGCAAGAGAACCGGCAAGTACTATCTGCTCTCAGCCTCCCTGCCCGCGGCGGCCGGCCATTTGCCCGATATCGAGGTGCAGAAGATCACCGCGATTTTGGATCGTCTCAATATCATGACGTATGATCTCTTTGGACCCTGGGGCAAGATCAGCAATCATAACTCCGCGCTCTTCGGCCCGGCGCAAGGCGATTCCGCCCGCTGTGTGGACGGCGCCTTCAAGCTTTATCACAACGAGCATCAAGTCCCTGCGGAGAAAATCAACCTGGGGGTTGCTTTCTACGGGCATGCCTACGCCAATTGCACGCAAATCTATGCCGAGCATGGCGGAGCAGAGACCAAACTCTTTCCGGCAGATGATGGCATACCCTACGCCCACATCGCTGAACGCCTCGATCTGTTCAAACGCCTGTGGGACGACAAAGCGCAGGCGCCTTACCTAGTGAGTGAATCGCAAAGAATTCTCGTTTCGTACGACGACGAGGAGTCAGTTGCCCGCAAAGCGGATTACGTGAAGGAAAAAAGCGCTGCCGGACTGATTGTTTGGACATTGCAGGGAGATTGTTTGAAAGATGGGAGGACGCCATTGCTCGATGCGATCTACAACAGATTTGCCGCGCAGTGAAGATTTCGGAAGCGAAACGTAGCGCAGTCTGCCAGACTGCAAACGAACCAAGCATCAAGCTGGAAAAAAACTTCGCGGTCGCGCTGGTTTTTCCAGAGTAATATTATGACGAGGTGATATTTCATGAAACGACGAACCTTCCTGCAAACCACCGGCGCGGCGGCGTTGGCCGCCGGAATTGGCGTGAAAAAAGCCAGCGCGCACATTCCTTCACACAATTGGGACAAATATGATTTTGGCTCCGGGCCGACGGTAAAAGATCGGCTCTATCAAGGACCGTTTCCACAATATGCGCCGGAGGAATTTTTGCCCGGCAGCGAAGTGGTAATGACCACATCGCCTTCGAAAGATATTGTGCCGAATTTCGGCATGGGGCTGACGGTGTACATCTCCGGCGATTATTGGCCGCCGCGCACTCAAGGCGATGCAATCGAGAAATATTGTGAGGATTTGATCAAAATTCCCTTTGCGCAAAAAATTTACATCCGCCTGAATTGGCGCGATGTGCAGAAGCAACCCGGCAAACTGGATTTCCCCGAGGGCTGGAAGATCACGTTCGATCTTGCCAAGCGCTACAACAAGCGCGTCGGTTTTCGCATCATGCTGGAGAATCCGGATTTTCCCGAGCCGGGGATGCCCGAGTTCTTGATGAACAAGGTTCCTTATGTGAAACTCAAAGGCGAATGGAAGGGCAATCCGCAAAATCCGCGCTACCAAAAAGAACACCGCATGCCGCGCTATGATCATGCCGATTATCTGGCGGCCTTCCGCGAGCTGAATGCGTTGCTCGCCGATGAGTTGAACGGCAATCCACTGGTGGAGTACATGGACACGTTCATGTACGGCTTCTGGGGCGAAGGCCATTCCTGGCCGTTCGACGGCAATCCCTTCCCCGATAACAAGATCGCCGAAGAGACTTTCGTCAAAATGTTCGAGATGCAGTTGGAAGCATGGACCAAAACCCCGCTGGTCACCAACACCCAGCCGGACTTCAGTTTGGTCGGCAATTCCGAATTGCTCGATCGCACCATTCGCACCCACAACTGGATTCGCACCGACACCATTTTTATCGAGAATGAACAGATCGAAGCGTTGAGCAACCGCCCGCCCTGGGTTGCCGCCATCAGCGAAGTCGGCATGACCACGGTTGCGCCCGAGGCGCTGGTGATCGACGAAGGCGTCACCCGCACCGAGAACATCATCGCACACGTGTTGGATATCGGCGCGAATTACTGGTCGCTGTGGCACTGGCACAACATTGCCGCGAAGAACATCATGGACTACTACGAGAAATATCCGGAGCACATCGATCAGATCGCGCGCCGCGTCGGCTATCGCGTTCGGCCCTCGTGGATCTGGCATTTCGAGAAAGATGGTTATCCGGGATTGGTGATCGGCTTCGTGAACAACGGTATTGCCTGTGTCCCGGGTGTGTTGCGGGTCACGGCCTTCAGCGACGATGGCAAAGTTCAGGTCAGCGGCTGTCTGGATCCGGGCTATCCGATGACGCGCGGCGTGCGCCAGGCGATGCTAATGCTGCCCAAAGGCACGGACTGGAAGGGATTGAAGCTGAAGGGCGAGCTTGAAGTCAAGGGTGTGCGTTATCCGCTGCGCTGGGCATGCCATCAGAAGCTCAATGATGATGGCAGCCTGACCCTGCGCCCGACCACGGGTGTGTGAAACGAACGGCGCAGCGACGCGGCATGCCGTATCCCTGCTGCGCTTGATGTTTTCCGGAATTGGCGGCAGCAATAAATTGGAAGAAATGCATGTTCATACTGCCCAGCGGCTTGTTCGTCACGATCCTCGGGATACTTCTGTTTTGGTTTGTGGCGTGCACGCCAATCGCCGAAGACAAGTTCGATGCGCTCAAAATCAGCAGTACGCCTGATTTCGAATTGACCGGTGATGGCAGCGCAGCGCATTGGGCCACAGCCGAGTGGATGACAATTCCGCAAAGAAAAGTGTTCGGTACTCCGCAGTCAACACAGATCAAAATCCTGTATTCGCCGAATGGCATTTATTTTCTCTTCAAGTGTGAAGATCAACGCCTGACCGCGACGATGACCGAGGATTTTCTTGATTTGTGGAATGAAGACGTGATCGAGGTTTTCCTGTGGACGGATGAAAGCTTTCCAGCTTACTTTGAATATGAGTTGTCGCCGCTGAATCACGAACTGCCCATTTTGGTTCCCAACAACAAGGGCGATTTCTGGGGATGGCGTCCCTGGCATTATGAAGGAAGCAGACTGACCCGGCACATGACAAGCGTGCAAGGCGGTGAGAAACAAAGCGGCGCCGCTATCGCCGGCTGGATGGCTGAATTTTTCATTCCCTATGATCTGCTCAAGCCGCTGGGCAATGTGCCGCCACAGTCCGGCACCAGATGGCGGGCGAACTTCTACCGCTGTGACTACGACTCTGGACAAATGGCAACGTGGGAATGGCAGGCCATCGAGTTCAGATTTCATGAATACGAAAAATTCGGAACGCTGATCTTTGAATGAATGTCCGGTGAGGTCCGACAACCACCTCAGCGAAAGGTGCTTCGCGATGATGATACCGGTGATCCGCAATACTGCGGCCGTGCTGCTGTTGCTTTGTTCTTGCGAATTGCTGCGCGGGCAGGATATCGGCGCCTCGGCGTCTGGCAAAAATGGAATTGTTGCTGCCGGCAAGCCAGAGGCAGTGGTCGCTGGTACCGCCATCCTGCAGGCCGGCGGCAATGCAGCGGATGCTGCAGTCGCGACGTTGCTCGTGCTCAGTGTCAAACACATCGGCGCTTTTTGCATCGGCGGGGAAGTGCCGCTGATGATTTATGATGCAAAGAAGCGCGAAGTGAAAGTGCTCGCCGGCCAGGGCGCTGCGCCGAAAGATTCGCTGGCGATGGCGTGGTACTATAAAAATGGAATACCTGGCGACGACATGCGCGCCGCAGCAGTGCCCGCGGTCATTGATCTGTGCGTGACCGCGTTGAGCCGATACGGCACCATGTCCTTCGAACAAGTTGCGGCGCCGGCGCTCGCCCTGCTCGAGGCCGGCGGACCAAACTGGTACCGCGACACCGGCAGCGGCGACACCCTCGACGGCCTCAGCGGCAAGAAGATCGACAGTCGTCTTTTGAATGCAGACACCGGCGGCAGAAGCTGGTATGCTGATCTTGCCGTCACATTGCGCAAACTTGTCGCTGCCGAGCGCACCGCCGGCGGTCCGCGGGAAGCGAAGCTGCAAGCTGTCGCCGATCGGTTTTATCGCGGCGACATCGCCGATGATTTAGTTGAATGGTACATTGCACGCGGCGGGTTCTTGCGCAAGCGCGATCTTGCCGAGCATGTCACCCGCGTCGAAGATCCGGTGACGATCGACTACCGTGGTTACACCATTCTCAAATGCGACACCTGGACGCAGGGGCCCTACCTCAGCCAGTCACTGCGCCTGCTTGAAGGCTTCGACCTCAAGCGCATGGGATTTCTCACCGCTGACTACATCCACGTCGTTATTGAAGCGATGAAGCTGGCGCTGGCCGATCGCGACGAGTATTATGGCGATCCGCTGTTTTCAGAAGTTCCTCTGAAAGCCCTGTTTTCTGATGAATACACCAAACTGCGCCGGCAGCTCATTGACATGAACCATGCCTCACGCGAGCTGCGTCCCGGCGATCCGGTCAACATGCGCGCCATTTTGCAGCGGAAGCCGCGCACATTTCCAAATTCAGGCGGCACCACCACCTGCGTGGTTGCCGATCGCTGGGGCAATGTGGTGGCCGCAACGCCCAGCGGCCTGAGCAGCATCGAAGGCTCGGGCGGATCGACCGGCGTCACGCACGGCACGCGCCT
>SZPB01000196.1 GCA_030263535.1 Cytophagia bacterium CHB2 | reverse complement strand
GTGGCGCTGGGCGCTTTTGGCGTGCTGCCGCTATTATTCGTCATCGCCTTTACCGGCCTGGAATTGCTGGTGGCGTTGCTGCAAGCCTACGTGTTCGCCGTTCTGTCCTGCATCTACCTTAATGATGCCTTGCATCTGCACTAAGGATGGAAACGGCGAAAGCGGAGAATTTTTAACCCTTCAACCGAGTTTTTAGACGAGAGGATATTACCCATGGACGTTGAAGCTGCACGCATGATCGGCGCGGGACTTTCCTGTTTTGCTCTGATCGGCGCCGGTCTCGGCATCGGCAACATCTTCGGCAACTACCTGGCGGGCGCGTTGCGCAATCCGTCGGCGGCGCCGTCGCAGTTCACCAACTTGCTGCTCGGCTTCGCCCTGGCGGAAGCGACCGGTCTTTTCGGCCTGATCGTCGGCTTTATCATTCTGTTCGGCTAAGGCTGGCCGCTAATTGATCGCGATGCCGGTAGCTTTGGCCTGCTCCGTGCTTTGCCCATAAAGCCGGCCGAAAAAAATCAGGCATTCCAGTCCGGTCATTTGCTTGTGGAATCCCAGACTCTCCGGCAGCACGCCGATCTTGCGGCGCAACTCCACCGGATTATCCGAGCTGATGCCGTTTACTACAAAGTGGCCCGCGTCCGGCTCCAGAATCGTCGTCAAAATGCGGATGGCGGTGGTTTTTCCTGCGCCGTTGGGACCCAGGAAACCCAGAATGCGCCCGGCATTTAACGAGAACGATAATCCTTTCAGCGCTTCTCGCAGGCCGTAAGACTTGCGCAGGTCCTTGGCGACCAGCACTTCCGTCTCCGAGCGCGAAGCTTTGGGGGTTTTGTCGTCAAACATAGATGCACTCCTCCTTAGAAGGTTATACCTATAATACGTGTCTGCAAACCAACAAAGTGCCGCACTTGTTTAACCGGGAAACGATTCGTTGCGAGGCGCTGATTCGGGCTTCATGGATGCTTACCTGGCCTCTCGAAGGGTTGCTGCTAGTTAGAAAAAACCGTGTATATGAATTGCTCTGACGGGCTTGCGAATAGCTGAAATCGTTTTTCGCGCGTTTAACAGGAAGCAATTTTAAGCGTTTGTTGCAAAAATTTCTTCGCTGTAATATAATAAAAAAACAATAAGAAAGTGTCATGATTGTGTAGTTGAATTGTAAATTACTTGTAAAACCCAGTGTGGCTAGCATGACAACGTTAAGCTCGAGATTTATCCCTACTTTTGTCCCTGTCAGGAGGAATCTTGTGATGTACTGGGTTTGCTGTCGGTTTGAGTCGCTTTCTTATTACTTCACAAGATTCTTGCAGAATGACACAACTCGGTGTTTGCATCGACTTAACGTTGTAGTATTAGAAGGCCTGTTTGACCCCTTTGTTGGGGTTTGGTGATATCTCTTGAGTACCGATTTTCCAGGGCGTTGCCCTTCGCTTCTGCATTTCGCCCCTTTGTTTGGGGCTATTGTCACTTCGACTTAACGTTGTAGTGTCAATTCGCAGTTTGAAAATATCGCTTTGTCCGTTATCGCTATGCTGACGCCTATTCCGCAAAAACGCCCCACGAGGGGGCGTTCTATAATTCAAGGTGGCCATGACGAGGAGGAGCTTACGGTATCACCTTGAATTTTTTCATTCTTACCCTCTCGCTGCCGTTTCATCAAGACTTGGGATCATGACGCTGCTTTTACACTGGCCTATGCACAACAATCTCAAAAATTCACCAACGCATTGAGGCGCACGCGCATGAACGAATCGTTCTCAAAGCCGTCAGTTTCCACGGCTTCCAATTCGTTGCGGCGATAGCGGTACAGCGTTACATTGAGTATCATGTTTTCGTGCGCGACATAGTCGACGCCGAGCGTGTGCTGGATATAATTGGTTGTAAGCGTGGTATTGTCATGCGAGAAAGCCGCCAGCACCGCATCCGCCTCGGTTTTCGTAAAAGCGTATTGCAAACGCCAATCGTGTATTTTTGTGGTTTTACCGAGGTATAATTCCACGTTAAGCCCGGCATCCTGTTCACCCTGCCCGCCGTCCACAGCGCCGCGATTCTTCACAAAGTTTCCCACCACCCGCAACGGCCATTGCTCGCCGAAGCCGCGATAATCAATGGCTGCAATTGCATCGATCAAATCGAAATCCGAGAGATACCCGTCGCCCGCGGGGTTCAGGTAATTGCTGCCAATATCGCCGGAGTTGGCATTGACCAGGCTTTTGATGGTATAGTCATAATAAGCGCCGGCCAGCGTCAGGCTCAAGTTGTCGCTGGCATTGATGGCAAACTGCAACTGACCGCCCAACATGTAGCTGTCGTCACGGCTTGTTTGTTCGTCGATGACGTAATAGACGCCGGTAAGCTTGGGAACGACGGTGGGAGAACCGGCTAAGGTGTAACTCGCGCCAAAGCCCTGCGGATTGACGTCGCCATCCCACACCATTTCAGTCGTCCGGAAGGGATTGGCGAACTTGCCGCCGGTGAGAAAAAAGTTTTGGTAAGCCAACTCCATGTAGGCGCGGTCCAGACTGATGGTGAGATCATTGGCAAAGTCGCCAATCGTAATGTCCGTGGTGTTGGGATCATCCGGCGAGCCGGTTGCCAGGCGCGCGCCAAAATTGAACAGGCCGTTAATCTTTTTGCTCATACCGAAGCGAAAGCGTACGACTTCACGGTTGCGCGGATCGCGAATATCCGGCAGCGCCCCGGGCTCTTGTTTCGTCGTGGTTTCATGCCGCACGCGGAAGTCGCCGGCAAATTTTAGCGGGTCCTGCGCTTTTGCTGGGGCGACCATCACAAAGAGAGCCAGCATAACCAGCAAAAAGGCCAGCGGGCCAATTTCTTGCAAAACCGGAGATTCTGCTTGCAGTCCCAGCGGGGCCAGCATGAAGCTGAGAGGGCGTCCGTAAAACGTCGCGCTGAAAAGGCGGGAACGGATAGTTTTCTTTTGGGTATCAGTGTTTTTCATGATTGCACGCTCAAGAGGTTTAAATTGAAGAGGTTGCCGTTTGTCAATTGCAATAAGACCGGCCGGATGCATCGACTGGCCAGTCTATGAACGCGAAAACTGGGTAAAACTTCCCCTCCCCCTTTAAGAAGAGGGGAAGTTCATTAGGAGGTAAGGAGACATGAACGTCGTTAAGCCTCACGCGATTTGTGCGCTGGCGGCACCATTGAACATTGTCCTTTGTGGATTCAAGTATATCCCCCTTTTGCTTTCCTCAGAGCGTATCTGAGAAGCCACTGACCGGTCACTTTAGTGCGTAAGGCTTCGGTCTCTCAACGAATTTAAGTGACCGGTCAGTCTCACTTTCTGCTTTTCAGATACGCTCTAACAGAAGGGGATTACTGCCCCAAGCTGGTTAACGCAAGTTGCGCGCGCCCGACGTCATTGCCATTGTTGCGGCGGCCGAACTTCAAGTACAGGCTCGGAACCACAAACAGGTTGAGCAGCGTCGAGGTGATCAAGCCGCCGAGAATCACCACGGCCATTGGGTGTTCGATCTCGTTGCCGGGAATCGCGCCCGCGATCACCAATGGAATCAATGCCAAACCGGTGGTCGAGGCCGTCATCAAGATCGGTGCTAAGCGCTCTTTCGCGCCGCGCAGCACAAGCCCGACACCAAAAGGTTCGCCTTCTTGTTCTTCGAGGTGCTGGAAGTGATTGATCATCAAGATGCCGTTGCGTGCTGAGATTCCCAAAACTGTAAGGAATCCGACCATTGAGCCGAGCGAAATGACGCCATCGCCCAACCAGGCCGCCATCACGCCGCCGACCAGAGCCGAGGGCAACAGCAAGAAGGACAGCGTTGCCAGACGCCCATTCTTGAAGGACGTGTGCAGGAAGAAGAAAATCGCGATGCCGGCGATGATCGCAAAAATGAGCATCTTGCGCTGCACCGCTTGCCGCTCGGTATACTCGCCCAGCAACACGGGATAGTACTCTTGCGGAAATTCAACGGTCGCCAGCGCGGCTTGCACGTCGGCATAAACCGCGCCGAGATCGCGGCCTTTCACATTGCCGCCGACATCGATGCGGCGTTTGAGGTGTTCACGATTAACCACGTTCGGTGTGGGTGCGACGCGCACTTCCGCCACTTCTTGCAATTGCACGTGACCGCCGCCGGGGACGTCGAGCAACATTTCCTTGATGTCGGTTACGCTGTTGCGTGCCGAAGCAATGCTCCACACATTGACGTCGTAGGTCCGGTTGCCAATGTGAATGTCACCCGCCTCTTCACCGGCGACCATCGTGGTGGCCATACGGCGAACATCGCCTGGTTTGAGTCCGTATTTTTGCGCTTTGGCGAGATCGACTTTGATCTCGATCTGTGGAATCTTCTCCTGAAACGAGAAGTGCAGTTCGACGATGCCGGGAATTTTCGACAGGGCTTCTTTCACTTCTGCAGCCTTTTCGCCGAGCACGTCCAAATCAGTGCCAAAGATGCGCACCACGATGGCCTCAGAGGTGCCGGTCAACACTTCGCGGATGCGCTCTTTGAGATAGGTCTGGACGTCCCGATAAATTCCGGGATAGCCGTCGACCGTCTCCTGGATTTTGGCCAGCGTCTCATCATAGTCCACCTTCGGATCGATACTGACCCAGTGTTCGGCAAAGTACATTCCGACAACTTCGTCCATAATCAGCGCTTGTCCGATGTGGGAGCCCAGGTTGAGCACGCCGGGAATGGAAAGCAACTCTTCGGCACTCTGAATGCTGATGCGCTGCATTTCCGGCCAGGAGGTGCCGGGCTTGGTCAGCCAGTGCATGAGGAAATCCCGCTCCTTGAAGTCAGGCAGCAGAGATTGCCCCAGTCGCGGATAGATCAAAAGGCCTGCCAGAAGGAAGACACCGACCGTGCTGTAGGCCATGACCGGTTTTTTGACGATCTTCGCCAACAGCGAATCGTAACCGCGCTGCAGCCAGCGCGTGAGTGGCGATTCGCGGTGTTCCAACGGCACGTTGCGCAACAGCAGAAAGCTCATTGCCGGCGTAACCGTTAGCGCGACGACGGTCGAGGCTGCAATCGCGATCGAATACGAAAGTGCCAGTGGCTTAAAAAACGCGCCGGACAGGCCTTCCATCACGAAGACCGGCAACAGCGCCGCCACTTCAATCAAGGTCGAAAAAATGATGGCGTGTCGCACTTCAAAGGAGGCTTCGAGAATGACCCTGCTAATCGGCACCTTTTTGCCTTCCTTGCGATTTTGACGCAGGCGCCTCACGATATTTTCGACATCGACGATGGCATCATCGACCACGGCCCCCAGGGCAATCACCAACCCGGCCAGCACCATGGTGTTAATCGTCGTATCCCGCACCCAGAGTACCATCAAGGCGGTCATCAATGACAAGGGGATGGCAGTCGAGCTGATCAAAGCGGTACGCCACTCGTAGAGAAAGGCAAAAAGAATCATAATCACCAGGACCGCCGCAATGAGCAACGCCTTATTGAGATTGTCGATGGACATCTCAATGAAGGTGGCGGGGCGGAAGATGGCCGCGTCAATCTCCACGTCTGGGAGGCCGGGCCGCATGGCATCAATAGCTTTTTCCACCTCTTGCGTCACACGCAAGGTGTTGCCCCATGGAAATTTTTCCACGATGAGCAACAGGCCGATGCCATCATTGACAATGCCTTCACCGATCATGGGTTGATGACCCATGACCACCTCGGCGACATCTTTCAAGTGAATTTGCTGGCCATTTCTGACCACAACCGGCATTTCGCCCAAGTCTGTTGCCGTAACATTTTCATAATCTTTGACCAGGGGCAAAACGTGCCGGACCTGCAATCGCTGATTCGGGGTATCGACCCAGCCGCCGGAGCCGACATGGTGTCCCTCTGAAAACTGGAACAATCCGACATCCAACGCAGTGGTGGTGGCCTCCATCACTTCATCCAGGGTCACTTTGTGCTTTTTCATCCACTCCGGCACAACATTCACCTGGAACATTTCAATGCGCTCACCCCAAATGGCGACATTCGCCACTCCAGGAACGCGCAACAAACGCTGGCGGATGGTCCAGTAGGTGATCATCGATAAATCGACCACCGATTTGGTTTTCGAAGAAATTCCGATCTTCAACATGCGGCTGGTGGCCGAAAGCGGGGGCAGCATAATCGGCGGCGCAGCCCACGTCGGCAGAATCGGTGATATCGTGGTCAGACGTTCATGAACATTTTGCCGGGCCAGCAGCAAATCGGTGCCGGCCTGAAAATACATTTTGATGGCAGACAAATCCGGAACCGATTTGGAGCGCATAACCGTCATTCCAGGGATTCCGGCGAGTACCTGCTCCAGTGGCACGGTCACCAGAGATTCGACCTCTTCCGGGGAAAGCCCGAGGCAGATGGTCTGAACTTCAACCATCGGCGGGGCAAACTCCGGGAAGACGTCCA
Source organism: Cytophagia bacterium CHB2 (assembly GCA_030263535.1). Taxonomy (NCBI): domain Bacteria; kingdom Pseudomonadati; phylum Bacteroidota; class Cytophagia; species Cytophagia bacterium CHB2. Next base: position 5,658 of record SZPB01000196.1, on the reverse strand, counting down.
CCGGCATTTTGCCGAGTTGACCGATACCGAAGTACATCAGGCCCGCGGCGATCGCAATCACCAGGAACCGAAACTTCAGGCTCGATCCAACAATCCATCGCATCATAGCGAACCTCTATAAGTAGTTTTTTTCAAAGCAAAGTTAAAAGTTTGAGAAAGGTAAATCATCGGTTGCTTGTTGCTGGTATACTGTTTTACCACAATTTCGTAGTCCTGCCCCTTGTGGGGCATTGCTGTAACCGCGACCTCATGGTTTTTGACATCCGCCCACAAGGGGCGGGGGCTACAAAACCTGCGCAATACGAATTTTTCAAAACCAGCAACGAGCAACCAACGACCAGCAACCAGCATCCAGTTAATGCCCAACTTTGAACTCAGTGCCATACAACTCGGCCACTGCAACAGTTGCGATGGTTGTGCCGGCAGGCGGACCGGAATTCAAAGTCACTGTGTCACCCGTAATCCTGTCGATATCGACTTTGTGACGGACGTACGTGCGTGGCGCCGGACTGGTGTAGACCCAGGTTTCACCCTTCGGATCATAGATCAGCGAAGAATACGGAACCATGGTCTTGCCTCCCTGCTCACGGACTGCTTCGGTTCGAACGTCGAGCCGTTTTACGGCTTGCTCGGTGAGCGTTACTTTCTTGACATCCGATCCGGGAATGGCTTCAACCTCGGCCGGATGCTCGGCATGATGGCCGGCGTGATGTTTTTGGCATGCAGTGATTTGCAGACCGACAATCAGCAGTGCTGCAATCATCAATCGATTCAGATTCTTCATCGCTATCTCCTGTTCGTTGTATGCTGGTTTAGAGCAGGTTTTTAACACCTGTCTCAATCGTGTCATTCTGCCGGAATCCTTTTTGAAACTTATCAAGTCCTGATTTTTAGAATGACCTTTTATCGGTTGATTTGCAAACATGCCCGAGCTGAGCGGTTTGCCGCCCAGCCCAGGTCAGCAAAAACGTTTTATCACATAGCCGGCTCGACTTTTCCGCTCTCTCTCATTCTTTCCATCGCCTCGCGCATTTCTTCTTCGGTGACGACCGTGATGGGCAGATCGAGATCGGGTTCGCGCTTCGCGCCAAAGAGCAAGTACATGGCAGGCACGCCCACCAGGCTGTACAGGGTCGAGGTGATCAAACCACCGATGACCACCACGGCCAGCGGTTGGGCGATTTCCAGACCGGCGATGTTACCGGCAAACGCCAGTGGCAAGAACACCAGCGCCAGCGCGACTGCCGTCAACAAGATTGGGCCGGCATGCTCGCGTGTGGCGTGCTGCACCAATTCGGCGCCAAACTGTTCACCCTCGCGCTCAAGCCGCCGATAACGGCTGACCAAAGTCATGCTGTTGCGCACGGTAATCCCGAAGACGGCAAAGAATCCCACAATCGCGCCAAATGAGACATCGCCGCCGGCGGTTAACCAGGCCGCCAAGGCACTACCGGCCAAAGCCATCGGTAACGTCACAAAGACAACCGTTGCCAGGCGCCAGCTCTGGAAGAACACTTGCAAGAGCAGGAAGATGCCAATAGCAGTGGCAATCGCAAAGGCCATGACGCGGTTTTGGGCGGCGAGCCGCTCCGCATATTGACCCAGCAATTCAGCGCGGTATTCCAGCGGGAAATCGATTTGATCAATGCCCTTTTCTATATCAGCAGCGACAGCCGCGAGATCACGTCCGCGCACATCAGCGATCACATCGACACGGCGCGCCACGGCATCACGATGGATTTCAGCCTCTCCCGGCATGATGCGCACTTGGGCGACATCCTGCAAGCGCACGTGGCCACCTTCGGGCCGGTCGATGAGAAGATTGGAAACACTTTCGACGCTATGGCGCACACTCGGTGCGCCCCACACGACGACGTCGAACACTTTTTGATTTTCGAAAAGGCTGCCGACCACGATACCCGAGACCAAGGAGGTTGCGGCCCGGCGCACATCACCAGGTTTGAGGCCATAGTTTTTGGCTCGTTCGATGTCGACCTCGATTTCCAGCGTCGGCATTTCGGCGGGATACTGCACGTAGGGATTAACGATACCGCCGACTTTCGCCAACATGCTCTGAACTTCCTCCGCCTTTTTGATGATCATATCCGTGTTTTCGCCATAAACACGCACGATCAGGTTCTCACCGGTACCGGAAAGTTCTTCTCGCACCTTCAATTCACTATATGTCAAGACTTCCGGTGATAATCCCGGATATCCGCTCACCACTTCCTGAACGCGCGCGGCGGTGGCATCATAATCAGCGGCAGGATCAATGCTGACCAAAATTTCGCTGTCGTTGACGTTGGTGCGCTTATCCGACATAATCGCGCGGCCAATATGCGAGCTGACATTGCGGACGCCTGGAACAGAGCGCAACTCATGGCTGGCCAGGTTGGTAATGCGAGTCATGGCCGGATGGGAAGTGGCCGGGCTGCCAGCCATGCGGACCACGAGGTCGGTTTCTTTAAACGCCGGCAGCAGCGATTCCTGACGCAAGAATGCCAAGGAAAGCAAACCGACCACTGCCAAAGCACAGGCGGTAACAAAAGCCGGGCGCGGAGCGCGAGCGGCCCAGCCAAACAGGCCGTTGTAGAGACCGCGCAATACGCCCATAGCGGGAGAATCGCCGGCCTGAAGTGATCCCTTGCGCAACAATAGCAGGCTCAACGCCGGGGTAATGGTCAAGGCGACCGCTAATGAGGAAAGCAATGCCAGGACATAGGAGTTTGCCACCGGCTGCCAAAACGCGCCGGAAACGCCTTCCAAGAGCATGAGCGGCACTGCGGTTAACAACATGATCGCTGTCGCGTAAAGCAAGGGGCTCCGCACTTCGGTGACAGCTTCGTAAATGATGTTCGAGGTGGATTTGCCGCTACGCTCTTCACGCGATTGGCGTAAACGCCGGACGATGTTTTCGACGCCGACGATGGCGTCGTCGACAAGGGCGACCAAACCGATTATCAATCCGGCAATGATCATCATGTTGACCTCGACGCCACGCAGGTAGAGTACGCCTCCGGCGACGATGGCAGACACCAACACGCTTACGGAGGAGATCAAGGCCGTACGCCAATTAAAGAAAAAGGCGAAAAGCGCCAGAATCATGAGAATGCCGCTGATCAGCAATGTCGAGGAAAGATTGTTGACGGCCACATCCAGGAAGGTTGCGGGACGAAAAAGTGTGGGATCCATTTCCACGCCGGCGAGGCCGTGACGCAGAGCAGCCAGCGCCTTTTCAACATCCTGAGTCACTTGCTTGGTGTTGGCCCACGGAAATTTCTCAACCACTAAAATGAGCGAAGCGGCGTCATTAACGAACGCGTCGCCGATAAGGGGCTGATGATCCTCCATCACCGTGGCAATATCGCCCAAACGCTTCGAGGGACTGCCTTCGATGGGCACTTTAGCCAAATCATCGGCAGTTTGAATGGGAAGGATATGCCGCACACCCAGTCTTTGATTCGGCGTGTCAATCCAACCGCCGGTGCCGGGCGTCGACGCTTCCAAAAAGGTCAACGGTGAGGCCCACAACGAATTGCCGGCAGTGGTGATGACTTGCATCAGGCTTACGCCTTCTGCGCGCAGTTTTTCTGGATCTACCTGCACTTGCAATTGCTGCTCGCGCTCACCCCAAATAGAGACATTGGCCACACCAGACAAGCCCATCAGCCGAGGCACAATCGTCCAGCGGGCGAGCACTGACAAATCGATCAGAGAATGCTTACTAGAGGTCAAGCCAATCTCCATACACCGGCCGGTCGAAGCAACGGGATTGATCATGGAGGGCGGTTTCGACACTTGCGGCAGAGCAAAGATCTCAGTCATGCGCTCCTGCGCGACTTGCCGGGCCTTCATGATGTCAGTCCCCCGCTCGAAGATCAGAGTGACCGACGACAAGCCGGGAATCGATACGGACCGGATTTCCTCAGCCCAGGGCGTGCCATTCATCATGTCCGCCTCAAACGGCGTGGTGATCATGGCCTCCACCTCTTGAGCCGAAAGCCCGAGGGCTTCTGCTTGAATTTCAACATAAGGCCGCGTGAACTCCGGCAGAGCATCCACCGGCATTTTGCGAAGCTGTGTGAAGCCGAATACGATCAGCAACGCCGCAGCCGCAGCCATCACGAGTCGAAGCTTCAGGCTCGACCCAACAATCCAACGCATCATTGCAGACCTCCGTTGGTTAGGTGATACAACCTGGGTTATTTCATGCGTTTGTTTGACAGTTATTTTGCAAGTTGTTCACAAGGCTGTGACACATTTGCACTTTTTTTTTTGTATGTTTATCGTGGGTAATTTTTTACAGTGATCACGATATTTTAAAAACAAAATTCCCTTTCTTCTGAGAGTGTTTTTTGTGCAGGTGTCCGCCAATTCCGGCGCGGCGCAATGCGCAAAAAATCTCAGAATAGCTTGGAATACAGCCCAGCTTTATTTCTCACCCCAAAAAGCAACCCATTGAACCGCGAAGACGCCAAGACCACGAAGAGATTCCAACGGCTCTTAGCGATCAGTTCTAAAAATCACACAAAATGCAATGCCGTTCACTTCGTAGTCCCACCCCCTTGTGGGGTGCTATAACGTGAGCAGAATCATCGTCCTACAAGAGGCAGGGACTACGAACAAAATGTCAAGTGAACAGCTTTGGCGCTAAGTGCGCATCTGAAAAATCCTTCACTAGTTCGTCACCTTCACTCTCGTGTGGCATGATGGAACACGATATTTCAGTGTTCCACCAGCCGCCCACAAGGGGCGGGGGCTACGTTCGTGCGGGAAGTTATTTTTGGATGAATCCTTACTTGGCTGCCTGTCCGGTACCCGGCATTTGCTCCAATGGCGGGGTATGTGCATACACGTTTTTGCTGACTTCGTACGCGTGCTTTTCCATCTTCAGCGCTTCCGCGCGCACCGCGGCCATGGCCTCGGCGTCGAGCTGTTCGACCTTGGTCAACTCCAAAATCTCTTTGGTTTTTTCACCCGCCCCTCGCCAACCCACGTAAACATTGCCCACGCCGGGCGCATAATACTTGAGTTGTTGCGCATCCGGTTCCGCAGCGCTGGTTTCGGCAATCACCAAAACATCTTTGTATTGGCCGGCCGGTACCTTGGTTTCAACGCCCATCTGATCGACTTGCCCACGGTCGGTCCAGTCCACTGCCGGGCCCCAGCCTTGCGCATAGCTGGGCGTTCCGAGCTGCGGTTTTCCTTGCATCATGATGCCAGCGCGCGCTTCTTCAAAGCCGTGAATCCAGGTGGGTGCGGTAATAAATTTTCCTTCGTCATATTCTTCGGGATATTCACCCATGCGCCAGACGTTGCCGTCATTGTCCTGCGCAAAAAAAGCCAACTCCGCCTCGACCAGTTCGCCGTCGCTATAGTCCAGATCCCATGTGACCAGCGAGGGGACGCCGCCGATCACTTTGGTCATGTCGGTGACATTGATCACAACTCTGTGCGGCACGACCGTGCCATCGTCCTCGACGGTAGTGCCTTCATAGGTATAGCGCATACCCGGCTTCATGGGCAAATAGGTGTTGTCGATATTGGTCGGATTAGCGAAGTTATTGGCGTCGAAATCCTCCCACTTTTTCTCAGCGGCTTTGTTCTCGGCCATCGCTTCGGTTTTGCTTGCCGGTTTGTTGTCGGCTTTGGTGTCCT
>SZPB01000195.1 GCA_030263535.1 Cytophagia bacterium CHB2 | reverse complement strand
GGCGGGCGAGTTGGGTTTCACGCCAAAGCGTGCGCATCAACACAAAAACAGCCGCCAGGATTGCCACATTCAGCATGACGATGACAAAAAGCGATTGCTGGGTTTTTGCGGAGGCCAATTCGCCGCTGGTTTGGCCTTCCGTTTGAATGGCAAGCGTGAAGCGCGGCAAAATCCACAAGCGGGTGGCAATATCCTCGCGTGCGCGATCCTTCGCAAGGATGGCGCTGGAATCGCTGGCAACCGTCACGGTGAGACCCTGTTCGCGGAATGTCGAAACATAAGGTTGCACGATTCGATCAACAAAAATTCTGGATGAAATCAAAAGCCCGCCCAGCATTTCGTGCGCGAAGCGGGAAGAATCCGCCAGCGAAAAGACAAAGAGCAAATCCCAATCCTGCTCGCGAGCGGCATTAAATTGAATCGGCAACGCGCGAAAGTACCCTTTGGCGGCTTGTGAAATGAGGCGCTGAACTTGGTGGGCCGAGTCGATTAACGCTGCGGCAATCATCTCTTGCATCGCGGTGCGAGTGCCCGCCAGGCTGCCGGCAACTCCGAAGCTCCATGAATCCTGTTGCTTGACAAAAGCGCCGGCGATGGGGCTGTAGCGGCGCGGCAATTCTTCGAGTAGAGCTGAAAGCTCCTGCGGCTCGACGCGAGGTGATGAACGCTGTGTTATCATGCGCAAATGATTGCCCCAGCTTTCCACCGTATCCCAGCAGCGCTGATTGACTGAAAACAAAATGGCTTTGAGTTGCGCACGATAGCTTTCGCGCAGCAGGTTTTCGCGCTCGCGCACACGCGAAAGCTCGAGTCCGGTGTATAGCAAAACCGGGATCAGAATAACCGCGGCTAAAAGCAGCAGAATTTTACGATCCTGCTTGACGCCGCCCGAGTATTTTGTTTTGGATTTTTCGGCCATGAGAACTTTGGCAATTCCAATCAACCTGGGTTCGCGGAAAACATACGAAAATTATCTGGCGAGAGTGTCAGGAGGGGGTAAAAAATTGTAAAAAGATGTCACGGCAGAGACGCTGAACGATACTGTGGAAGGCCTATGAGAAAGCTAAGTGCCATCAAGCGGCAATGAGTTCCTCCGCTTTGTCAGAGAGCTCATCTTGCAGTGAGGTGATCAACATTTGCACTCTCTGCTTTTGCAATTGTGTTATCAGATCGACAATTTTAAACTGGCCGGGCTTCTGCTCAAACACCATCACCAGGGGCGCCTCTTCAACATATCCCAACGCCATGCCCAATAGAATTTTGCTCGCCAACTTGAGGTTTGTTCGAGTCAAAGCCGCATCATTGTAAGCACCGTGAAGGATATGAGCGCCATTGGGTATTTGCTTGGCCAAATCAGGCATCTTTATTTCGCGATCCAGAAGTTCGACCAAACGATCAAAGTTTTTGTCTGCACTAAGGGCTTGGTTGTCGGGTTGCATAATATTGATCCTCATAGGCTTTGCGATATGCTAGCCAATTCTGTTTGAGCTCAGTGAGCGCGGCTGTCAATGCAAGGCCTTTGTCTTCTGCTGATTGAGTACGTTTTTCTTGTTCACCGGTTGGCGACAAAATGTCACGATGAAAAAATCCGTGCGCTTCATCATATCGCACGATGGCATGCCACTTCCTGTCTACATAAGCTTCATACTGGATTACGAGAATTGACTTGACTTCACCACGTTCCGTTACGAAATGGACCCTGAGCCGATCGCGTCCCGTTTCAAAATCTTGTATCCAGAATTTCTCGGGCATAGATCATTTTAACTAAAAATTATAGTATTGTCAAGCCGCGTCTGCTTTGCTGGGGGGCGTTATCCTCCAATATACGACATCTCCACCTTGTGCAATGCGACTGTCTCAGCGCTGCGAATTTCGGAGTAGCGATCCTCGCGCCGGGACCAGAGGGCAATGATCGCCTGCGTGATCTCAGCATCGGAAGCGCCGCCGCGCAGCAATCGCCGGAAATCATGTCCCCGCGTTGCAAACAAGCAGGTGAAAAGCTTGCCTTCGGTCGAGAGCCGTGCGCGGGTGCAATCGCGGCAAAAGGCCTGGGTTACCGAGGCAATAATGCCGATCTCACCGCTGCCGTCGCGATAACTGTAACGCGTTGCCACTTCGCCGGTATAATTCGGGTCGATGGGCGCGAGAGGCATCTCCGCGTTGATCCGCGCAACAATTTCTGCAGCCGGAACAACATCATGCATGCGCCAGCCATTGGTATTGCCAACATCCATGTATTCGATGAAGCGCACGATGTGTCCGGAGCCTTTGAAATGGCGGGCCATGGGCGCGACGCTGTGTTCATTGACGCCGCGTTTGACCACCATGTTGATCTTCACCGGCGTTAATCCTGCCGATGCCGAAGCTGCAATCCAATCCAGAACCTGCTCAACGGAGAAATCAACATCGTTCATGGTTTTGAAAATTTCGTTGTCAAGTGAGTCGAGACTCACCGTCATGCGATTGAGGCCGGCGTCGCGCAGGGAGTACACGCGTTTGATAGGAAACGATCCATTTGTTGTCAAGGTCAGGTCGAGGTTGGGAATACGGGCAAGCATCTCGACCAGACGCTCGATATCATGGCGCATTAAAGGCTCGCCGCCGGTCAGGCGGATCTTCGTGACGCCGAGATCCACAAAAATGCGCGCCAGCCGCGTAATCTCTTCAAACGAGAGCAATTCCGCGCGCGGCAGGAATTGATAATTCTTGCCAAAGACTTCCTTGGGCATGCAATAGACGCAGCGAAAATTGCAGCGATCAGTGACGGAAATGCGCAAGTCGCGCAACGGGCGGCTGAAGGCGTCGAGGAAACGGGGGGGCGTAGTGTCTGTGCTCATGGGTAGGAGATAAGCAGGCACAAAGATAAATGCAAGAGAGAAGTGACATTTGGGCTATGCCGGCGCGAGCAAAACGACCGACAATGCGATTCGCCTTGCCGGCAAGATTAAAAAAACTCCTATTACACTCCATACGAATTTAGGCTAAATTCGAACTCAAATTTAATCTCAAAAAAAGGACGGAGCTCGCAATGAAACAAATATCCATCGCAAACGACATCATCCCCGTGGGAGAATTCAAAACGGGTTTGGCGAAGTGGTTGAAAAGCGTGCATGACTCCGGGCGACCACTGGTTATTACACAAAACGGCCGTCCGGCAGGTGTGCTGCTCGCTCCCGAAGCATTTGATCAATTGGGCTATTCTAAAAGGTTCAAGGAATCGGTACAACGCGGGCTGGGTGATGCAGAGGCACAACGAGTTTTTGACGCCTCACAATTAAAGCAGGAGTTGCAAAAGCGGCGTAGCAGCAAGGTGGCAAAATGAAGGTCGTGTGGACCAAGGAAGCGCTGGAGCAGTTGGTTGAGATTGAGGCTTTTATTGCAAGAGGCAGCTCTGCAAGGGCTAACGAATTTGTAGAGCGGCTGATCAAACGTGGCAGTCCCTTGCACGCTTTCCCTATCGAGGGCGAATCGTCCCCGAGTTCTCACAATCTAAAATTAGAGAAATTTTCGAAAAGAGTTATCATATTGTCTACAGAAGCCACAAGGCGAGAGTGGAGATTCTAACGGTATTCGAGGGGCAACGTCTTCTACGAAAGGATGAAATCTCTCCCACGCAATAATTATATCCTCCCAAACCTCTTATCCAACTCCTCAAGCGGTATATTGACGATGACCGGTCGTCCGTGCGGGCAGAAATAAGGCGCTTTGGTTGCGAACAGTTGATCGATGAGCGCATTCATGCTCGCCAGCGTTAGGCGGTCGCCGGAGCGAATGGCGGAATGGCAGGCAAACGAAGCCGCGATGTTTTCACGAATCTCGAGTTTCTCGCGCTTGCCGCGTTTGTATTCATCGATGATCTGCAGGATGACGTTGCCGTCCTGCAAATTGGTCGAATAACGCGCCCCCGGCGGCACGCCCTCCAGCAGCAAGGTGCGATGGCCGAACGGCTTTAGGGCGAACCCGATTTTTGCCAGGAACGGCAGAATCTCATTCGCAATTTCGTAGTCTTCTGCATTGAATTCGATCACGATGGGAAAGAGCAAGCGTTGTGAAGCCGGCTCCTGCTTGGCGAAGGCCTCCAGCGCCTGTTCATACAAAATGCGTTCGTGCGCCACGTGTTGATCGATGATAACCAATCCTGCAGGGATCTGCGAGAAGATGTAGCGATTATGCACCTGCCAAACATTCGTGCGTTCGTAAAGCTTGCTCTGTTCTTCGGAAGTGAGTTCAACGGTGTTTTCGGGCGCCCGCGCTTGCGGCCGCGGCAATTCCAAACCGAGTTGCCGGCCGGGATGCTTGACACGAAAATCAGCCGGTGAGAAGGGTTGGTGTGAGGCCCCAGCGCTTTGCTCAGCAGCCGGCATCTCCGGCGCTGCCGGCCACGTCATCACCGGAATCGCGCGCGCGAAATCATTGGCCACCGGAATCACGGCATTGGAGTTGAGCGTTTGTTTCACGGCATTGCGCAACAGCGCATAGATCAGGCGATCATCCGCAAACTTCACTTCCATCTTGGTGGGATGCACGTTCACGTCGACGCGGGTGGGATCGACTTGCAGGAACACGGCATAAAAGGGAAAGCCGCCGTGCGCCAGGATTTCACCATAACCGGAGATGATGGCATGATTGAGCGAACGATCGGAGATGTAGCGCGAATTCAAAAATAAAAACTGTTCGCCGCGATTGCTGCGCACCGTGCTTTGTTTGCCGAGCACGCCGCTGATTTGGCACGCCGGGCCTTGATCGTGCAGCGTCACCAGCGCATCGCGCATGCGGCTGCCGTAGAGCGTGAAGATGCGTTCCTCCAAACTGCCCGCCGGCGGCATATCGAGAATGATTTCATCATTGTGTACGAATGTGAAATAAACCGCGGGATAGCCGACGCAGAAGCGGTTGATCACGGTGAGGATTTGGCGATATTCCGCCGTGGCGGATTTCACGAATTTGCGCCGGCCGGGCGTATTGAAGAAAAGATTCTTGACCGCGATGCTCGTGCCGGGCGTGCCCGCCGCAATGCCCACCTTGGTTTGCACGCCGCCTTCAAATTCAACCAGCGTGGCCTCGGTGGCGCCCGGCTCCATTGTCTTCATGGCGATTTGTGAAACCGAGGCAATGCTCGCCAGAGCCTCGCCGCGAAAGCCGAGGGTATGAATAGCCTCCAAATCCTCGGCCGTGGCGATCTTGCTGGTTGCGTGGCGTTGAAAGGCCAGTTGCGCATCTTCACGATTCATGCCGCTGCCATTGTCAACGACCTGAATCAGCGCGCGGCCGCCGTCTTTGACGACGATGGTAATTTGCGTTGCGCCGGCGTCCAAAGAGTTTTCCAGCAATTCTTTGACAACCGAAGCCGGGCGCTCGACGACTTCTCCGGCTGCGATTTTATTGGTGAGATCGAGAGGGAGAAGCCTGATTTTGGAGGTGGATGCGCTCACGTTGATTCGAGGCGAGAAGTTGTTCTGATTCTGCTTAACCGAGGACGGCTATGGATTTCAGATACGTTTGAAAACATTTGATGATGACTTTTAACGGATTGTTCTGCCTCCGGCAAACAGTCTGCTTAAAGCAATCCCTCTTCTGCAAAACTCATGTAGCGATCACCGCCGATAATCACATGGTCGAGTATTTTGATGTCCACGGATTCACAAGCGCTTTGCAGTTTTTTGGTGGCGCGCAAATCGTCCGGGCTGGGGGCGGGTTCCCCGCTGGGATGATTGTGCGCGAAAACAATGCCCGCGGCATGTTCGTTAATCGCGAGTTTGATGACTTCGCGCGCATTGATCATGCTTTCCTGTAGCGAGCCTTCAAACAATTTTTTCTCCCGGATCAAACGGTTGCGCGCGTTGAGCAGCAGTACGACAAACTGCTCGCGCGGTTGGTTGCACAAGCGCAGATGAAGATAATCGAAAACATCGCGGCTCGTGCGAATGTAGGGTTGCTCGGCATGATGTTCCTGTTGCAAGCGCTTGCCGATCTCGAGCGCGGCTTTGAGCTGAGCGGTTTTGGCTTTGCCCATGCCGTGAATGTGGCACAACTCTTCCGGCGCTTTGCCGTCCAACCCGCGGAATCCGTTCGTTTCAATCAATAATTTGCGCGCGAGATCAATCACGGATTGACCGTGATTGCCGGTGCGCAGAATAATCGCGAGCAATTCCGCATCGGAAAGGCTCTCCGGCCCATGTACGAACAAACGCTCCCGCGGGCGCTCGCTTTCGGGCCAGTCCGTCATACGCAGCTTGTATTCCATCCCATCTCCCCGGTTTCTCAGCCAACGTAGAAATTACATTTCTAATTTTCAACTAATCTTTTTTGCGTCTGGTAATCTTGCTGTTGCGAACGATTTGCGTGAATAGGCTATTTCCTGATCTTAAAAAAACATCATCCCCAAAATCACAAACCCCAGCGCGATGCGATACCAGCCGAAGGCTTCGAAACTGTGTTTTTTGATGAACGATATAAATGCAGCAATCACCAGCCAGGCGACGAGCAGTGAAACAATGAATCCAACCGCGAAAACCGTCACATCGTCGGCGTTCAACAGGGCAATTCTCTTGAGCAAGCTGTACACGGTGGCCGCGAAGATGGTTGGAATGGCGAGAAAGAACGAAAACTCAGCGGCCGCCGCATGATTCAAACCGAGCACCATACCGCCCATGATGGTTGAGGCCGAGCGCGACATGCCGGGAATCAGTGATAAACATTGCGCGAAACCGATGCCGAGCGCCTGTCCCCAGGTGATTTTTTCCATCGTATCCGTTTTGATGGGCAAATGCAATTGTTCGATTGCAATGATGCCGACGCCGCCGACAATCAAAGCGGCAGCAACGGTTTTGGGATTGAACAGCAACTCTTCGATTTTGTCATGCAACAAGAAACCGAAAATCGCGGCGGGTATGAAGGCCAGAATAACTGATAAACCAAAACGCCGCGCCTGCGCGATCGTGAGTTCGCTATCGGGTACGGATTTGCCGAGAATCAGGCTCACCAGCCGCCAGATGCGTGCGCGAAAGTAGATTAAAACGGCGATGATGGCGCCGAGCTGAATGAAGATTTCAAAGATGTTGGCTTTTTCGCCGGTGAATTGCAGCCAGTGCCCGACAACGATGAGATGCCCGGTTGAGCTGACCGGTAGAAATTCGGTTAGGCCCTCGACGATTCCTAAAATTACCGCGATGAAAATCTCGTTCATGACGTCCTTTCAAGGATAAAAGCTAAATGCCTGTAAGTTATGGCAAGGAATATACTCGCGAAGCCGCCAAAGTCCGTAAGGTTGTTACACGATTGACGAGGGTTGTGTGTGGCGTTGCTGCAACTGGCGGTAAATTTCTTCGCTGTTTGGTGAGGTATCTTTGAAGAAATACAAGTAACGCCGTTTTTTGCCGGATTCCCAGCTTAATTCATCAAAGAGAAGTTTTCGCCGGAATTGCAGATTGACAAACTCCGTCAGCTCAAAAGAGGCTTCGCGAAAACGAAACCATCGCTGCGTTAGGAAGAACGCGCGGTTTTCGATCAAACAAAAAAAACCGAGGGCATGGCGCAAGCCGTTGAGGCCTTTGCCGGCAACGCACGAGAGGCGAACAGCGGGATCCGGCGGCAAATTTTTCTTTTGCCAATAGGCGAGATAGTTTTCCGGCAAGAGTTCAACCACGGCCGGCCCGGCGGCTTCGGGTGCGGCGAATAAATATTTTCTCAATAAACGATAGAAGCCTCTAAGCTCAGCCTTGAGCAGGCGAAACAGCTTCGGCGAGAAAAAAACAAAGAATAGCAGGAAAATTCCAATAACGATCAACGTGAAAATGGGATGTTGAATCGAAAGATAGGTTCCCGCGATCGCCAAGACATCTTCAAAAAGACTCAAACCCGCATTGCTGAACGGTTCGGGGCTGTGATTCGCCAGCACGCGAATCCCGGCTTTGGTGGAATGGCCCGACAGCGCCACGCCGCCGCATAACAGGGCGACGCCAATGTTGGTGGCGGGATCTACCGAACCGAGAGCCGTAATGCCGAGCCAGGCCGCGCCCAAAGGCCTGATAAAGGTGTGAACGCTGTCCCAGAGACTGTCAACCCATGGAATTTTATCGGCGAAGAACTCGACTAAATAAGCTACACCCGCAACCGTGAGTATGATCGGATCGCTCAAAATGTTAAGATGCGCCAGCGCCGGATTGAGTTGGAGAACACCGAGCCTGATACCCAAGCCCAGCGCAAGAACCGTCGCATACAAATTTACGCCGGAGGCCAGGCCAAGCCCGGCGAGGCTGCCCAATAATGAAAAAGATTCCATACCGTATACCGTATGACTTCCTGAAAGACGGCGCCGCCGCTTATGCGGTTGTTTGTTTCTTGCCTTTGAAGACCAGCACGGCCAGAGGCGGAAAGGTAATTTGCATCGAATAGTCTTGATTGTGATGCGGTTTTTCTTCCGCGAAGACTTTGCCGGCGTTACCCATGTTGCTGCCGCCGTAATGCTGGGAATCGCTGTTGAGAATTTCCTCATATGAGGTCAAAAATGGCACGCCGATACGATATTGCGGCCGCGGCACCGGGGTGAAATTGCACGCGAAGATGAGAGCTTCATCCGTGTTTTTGCCGTAGCGAATGAACGAAATGATGCTGGCGTCGAAATCCTGAAAATCGATCCACTGAAATCCTTCCCAGGAATAGTCGATTTCATACAACGCCGGTTCGTGGCGGTACAACGCATTCAAGTCTTTTACATATTGCTGCAATTGGCGGTGCTGCTCTTGTTCGAGCAAATGCCACTGCAGGCTGTCGGCATGATTCCATTCCCACCATTGCCCAAACTCGCTGCCCATAAATGTGAGTTTCTTGCCGGGATGGCCGTACATGTAGCCGAGCGCAACGCGGAAATTCGCCATTTTTTGCCAGGTATCGCCGGGCATCTTGTCGAGCAGCGAACGTTTGCCGTGAACGACTTCATCGTGCGAGAGCGGCAGAATGAAGTTCTCGGAGAAGGCATAGTACATCGAAAAGGTGATGAGGTTTTGGTGATATTTGCGATGGATGGGATCTTCCTTCATGTAGCGCAGAAAATCAGTCATCCAACCCATATTCCATTTGAAGGTAAAACCCAGGCCGCCGAGATAGGTTGGGCGTGAGACCATGGGCCAGGCGGTAGATTCTTCGGCAATCATCATCGCGCCGGGAAATTTTTCGTGCACGATTTCATTGAGTTTCTTGATAAAGGCGATGGCCTCAAGATTCTCGCGGCCGCCGTATTTGTTGGGCAGCCATTGGCCTTCGTTGCGCGAATAGTCGAGATACAGCATCGAGGCCACGGCGTCGACGCGCAAACCGTCGATATGATATTCCTCCAGCCAGAACAGCGCGCTGGCAATGAGAAAGTTGCGCACTTCGTTGCGGCCATAATTGAAAATAAGCGTGCCCCAGTCGGGATGTTCGCCCAGGCGCGGGTCAAGATGTTCGAACAACGCGGTGCCGTCGAACCAGCGCAGCGCCCAATCGTCCTTGGGAAAATGCGCCGGCACCCAATCCATGATCACGCCGATGTTGTGGCGGTGCATATAATCGACAAAATAAGCGAAGTCATCAGGCGAGCCGTAGCGCCGCGTCACCGCAAAATATCCGGTGACTTGATAACCCCAGGAGGGATCATAAGGATATTCCATCAACGGCATGACTTCAATGTGGGTATAGCCCATGGTGGTGAGATAGTCCGCCAGCGGCGCGGCAATCTCGCGATAACTATACCAGCCGTTTTCCTCTTCGCTTTTGCGCCGCCAGGAGCCGAGATGGATTTCATAGATCGACATGGGCCGGTCGAGCCAGGATGTAGCTTTGCGATTTTCCATCCAGCTTTGATCCTGCCATTGAAATGCTTTCCGCTCGTGGACGATGGAGGCATTGCTGGGCCGCAATTCGGTGGCGAACGCAAAGGGATCGCTTTTCACCCGCAAATGGCCCTCGCGGGTTTTGATTTCGAATTTATAAACCTCGCCCGCGCTCAAGCCCGGAATGAAAATTTCCCACACGCCGCTCAGATGCACGCGCATCGGGTGGCGGCGGCCGTCCCAATTGTTGAAATTGCCGATCACACTCACCCGCCGCGCAGAAGGCGCCCAGACCGCGAAATGCACGCCCTTGACATCGTCAATCGTGAGCGGATGCGCGCCAAGTTTTTCATAAATGCTCCAATGCGTGCCTTCGGCAAAAAGATGCAGATCGAAGTCCGTGAGCACGGGCAGGAAGGCATAAGGATCATAGATACGGCGGGACTGGCCATACTGGTTGATAATCTCGAGTTGATAGCGAAAACGTTCCGTGTGCTCAGGAAACGTGGCGACGAAGAATCCCATGCCGTTGGTTTTGTGCATGGGCGTTGCCGCGCCGGCCTCATCCGGCATGATGACATTGACGCGATCGGCTTCGGGCGCGAAAACGCGAATCACGATGCCGTTGCCTTGCGCAAGCGCCACCTTGTGAATGCCGAGGATGGAAAAAGGATCATGATGATCGCCGTGTACGATGCGATCAAAGTCTTTGTGCGAGACCGTGGCCGGTTGCTTGGGATCTGCGCTGTGAGTTTGATGCACTGCCGTCCTCCCTTCGCTGATCGGATATTGAAAACGCGACTGCGACAGGTGATTGACTGCCTCGATGAGTTTGCCTCAAAAGTGGGCTGATGATAACAAATTTATGCCTGAAGCGCAATGCCGAGTTGAACGCCGATCGCCGTAATTTTTGATTGAGTTGCGGGTATGGCATTATCGAAATCATGGAAATTGCTCAATCAAATGCTTGTATTTTACAAAAATAAATCCTATTTTCTTGCCCGAAATGAGCGAGCGTGTAAACCTCGATAACGGGCGAAATTTTTAAGGAGAAGTTCCAGCCATGGCGACAACCTCTGCCGATCATCTTATCGGTCGCGAAATCGAAACGCGGTGCGGCAAGTGCAAGACCGAAACTTTACATACCATTACCAAGGTAAAAAAAGACGGCAGCATTGCAAAAGTGATTTGTAACGCATGCCAGAATGAGCATGTTTATCGCGATAAAACCGCTGCCGCCAAACCTGCCGCAAAAACCGGCACGGCCAAACGCACAACCACCCGGCGTAAAAAAGATTATGACTCGCTCATCGCAGAAATTGACGAAGGTGAGGTGAAAGAGTATGCCAGCGCGGAAGATTACACGGAGGTGCGGGCTATCCGGCATCGTTCGTTTGGCATCGGCGTGATCACCAAGGTGCACAACAATACCCGCATCGAAGTCCTCTTCAAAGACGGCGCCAAACTGCTCGGACAAAACATCAATATGAAAGATTTGGAAAGCACAATGGTTTGAGCCGCGGATTAGCATCTGCCGTGAGATCTGAAAATTTCCACAACCCCGGGTAAGCTCCAATGCCCGGGGTTTTTGTTTTTGGGGGATGATTGATTCCGGGCATCGCTTTTCTGATAGAACGTTCCGCATCCCCGCCAGCCCGCTTGCGCCAATATCTTCTTCCTCATCAAGCTTGCCTTCCCCCCGCCAAAAAAGCTTTAGAGCGCCGTTTAAACAACTTACTCATTGCCTCGAAACCGCGAATATACGCGAATCGTCGCTAATCTTAAAATCCGCGCTTATTCGCATCCCTTCGTGGTTTGACAAATGGGCAAGTTACATAAGTGAGCCCCCTAAGTTGGGTTGCCGGAAAAGCCCGCGAACGGTTCGGTTTCTTCCGCAGCCTCATAAGCAGCAGGTACATTATGCTAGCTGGAGAGGGCATGGCAATTAAGGCTGACAAAATCTTTCCAAGGCCTTGTTTGTCGCTGAAACAGTGTCCGTGTTGAAACACGGTGGCCATATTTATTGCGAAGTGTTCATGCCCGATTGGAGCGCCGCAATGCTAAAATCGTTTCTGCTCCGCGCGCCGTAACAGCGCAAATCGCCGTTTGCTTTCGTTCGAGCGGAAGCAAGCCAACAGAAATGCCATGCGCGGCTAGCAATCACGGCATCACTCCCGGGCGCATCGCGCGCGTTGTCATGCGCTCATAGCGATTTTGCGCAAAAGTCATTTCTGGCATAAGCCTTGCGTGAGGGCGAGCATCAATTCTTACCAGCATCTAACGATTCGA
>SZPB01000194.1 GCA_030263535.1 Cytophagia bacterium CHB2 | reverse complement strand
ACCGCGAATGCACGCCAATAAACGCGAATTTTAAGATTAGCGAATATTCGCGTTTATTAGCGGTTCCCCAAATGAGTAAGTTATTTAAATGGCGTTCCTAAATTAACGGTTGTTGAAAGCTTGGGCTGTGCCTGTATCGCCGCATTTAACGGACTGACATGGCCTGGCCCGCGCGAAGGCTTTGAACAACATTCCAACTAGTTTCTAACGCTCAACGTTGGAGTATTTTAATGGAGATTGGGTGTGGAGCAACATTTTAATTTAACTGCGTGGGTTGATCGACGGCGTCGCTCGCTGGAAGCGCGAGAAGAGCAGGCGATAGGCGATCATCTTGCGAATTGTGAAGCCTGCCGCCAACTCGACGAGCTGGCCGGCCATATCGGTCGCATTGCTGCAAAGCACAAACCAGAAAAGCCTCGAGCAGTAACAACCGCCTGCCCAGAAGTAGAAACCCTCGGACTTTATTTCGCCGGAGAATTGCCTTTCTTCCAAAAGCGCGAACTCGAACGGCACTTGGCCAACTGTCATGATTGCCGAGTTGCGCTGGCCCGCCAGATCAGGCTGGAAGCCGAAACAGTAACTCCCGAAGATGAAAAACTTGAGGTTCAAACGCTGGTAGACGCGGATCAACACGTCAAAAAACTTGCGCAACGGCCGGAGCTTAATGCCGCTGCTCAAGCCGGGTCTTCCGGGTTTGCAGATTTGCGCAGTCGAGGGCTTTCGCTTGTTTCCTATCTCAGGGATGTGTTAGACGAAGTTCTTCATGTAGCTCCCCGGTATGCCGTCGCATTTACCGTTTTTTTGGTAATATCGTTCGTTGGGGGCCGCAGCTTCATGTTGTGGCGAAGCAACAGTCTGGCCGCTGCCGGGTTGCAAAGTTTAGAGAAACATCAAGATATCAGCCGGCATGGTTTTCGCCTCAAAGGCAATTTTATACCGGCGATTATTCAGACGCGAGGGGAAGGAGAGTCGGACCCCGGCCAACAAACCGCGGCAACACAATTCGAAAAGAGTTTGTGGTGGAATGACGACAATCGCGAGGCAAAGCGGGGCAGAGCTTTGGCCTTGTTCTTTGCCGGTGATTTTGCGGCTTCCCAAAATTTGCTTTCAGAGTTGCTCGATGGTGAGCCGAACAATCCCATCATTCTGAATGATTTAGGCGCGGTGGCTGCCGCCGAAAGTGAGGAGGAAGCGGCGCTCCGATATTTCGAAAAAGCTTTGCAAATAAATCCGGGATTTGTCGAAGCGCGTTTCAATCACGCCGCTGTTTTGCAAAAACTAAAACGCTTTGAGGAGGCGCAAGCGGCTTGGAAACGTTATGCCGAATTGCAGGATACCGCAGCATGGCGTGACGTTGCGGAAGAACGCAAATCAGAAATTGCAGATTTTCAAAATTTTTAGAAAACCTCTGTGAGAAAATTAACTTTTTGAGAGTCTTTGCTAATGCAGGGTGAGAGAGCATCTCGATCTCTAAGTGAGATGCGAATAGATAAAACCACCCTGTTGGAAGTTAAGGGGGGATGGGGGTACGGGGCGGACTCAATCTCTTGGTTCGCCCCGTTCTTGTCTCGACAAAAAAACGCCCCAACGGGTGGCTCGATAAAGTGCCAGGAACGGTACTTTTGCCGTGAGCGAGAAGCCGCTTTGCAAGAAAAAATGCGAAGCGGCTTTTTCGCTTGATGAACCGATATCCCGGCAAAAATGTTATAACCAGGCTGGCCAAGGCTCGATCATCGTGGATGCCCCGGCCAAGCCGTTGCCGAAGGAGCCGGGATCACCGATCGTGACTGTCAAAATTCACAAGATCACTTCTTGAAAAGCTGCTCCAGTTTTTTGCGCGCCTCGGCGGCTCGATCATTTCCGGCTGGCCGCGGCCCCGTTACCGGCTCAAAGTAGTCACAAAAATTGCCCCTTTCCTTGTCCGGCACGAACTCAGCCTGCGGTTCGCGGCATTGATGATGCGCATTGACATCATAAAAGCGGCAGTTGCGGCAGCAGTGCAGATATGCCGAACACTTGGGGCAGGTATCCGGTCGCCGGATTTTTTCTTTGATTTGAATATCCGTTCCACACGAATAGCATTGCATGAAGGGCTCCCAAAAATTTTCACAATTTGGGTGGTTTGATGTTGCGCGGGAATTTAATCTAAGAAACGTGCTTGCACAACTAAATTCAAATAACTATATTGCGCGCGCGCCAGAAAACGATCTCCGGCTCTTTGGGTGAACAAGCTTTCCTGCGCAAACGCGATGGTTACATGGCGCTGGCTTTTAGCCTGAGAAAAACAAATAAGGAACGCCATTTAAATAACGTACTCATTTGGGGAACCGCTAACAAACGCGAATATTCGCTAGTCTTAAAATTCGCGTTTATTGGCGTGCATTCGCGGTTTGAGATTTGGGCAAGTTATTTAAGCGACAATCCTAAATTGCCGCATTCGGCTGCGTTTGTTCAAAAATCATTCCGGAACTTATTTCTGTTTCGCTCATTGAAGTGAACATGCTCCCGCTGAAAATACCGGTCAAGCAAAGCGCGAGTGCACGTAACCATGATCGGTGAGAAAGGCTGTGAACCTTTTCAGAAAGGGGGAAATCCCACGATGATTCTTCAACGTTACATTCCGCGTGTCGCCTGCTGAGCTTTTGCTCGCGAGTCGATTCTAATCACCATTGCCGCGCTGCTGGCCGGCGTCTCTTCGTCTTTTCACTTCTCGCAGGCAGTCACTTCTGATCGTTATTTGTCACGAGATGATTTTTCTCGCTCGGCGGCGTGCGCCTGTTTGATTTCAGGCCGGCCACAGCCTGCCGATGGCGCATGTCATGCAAAATGCTATCCCAGAAGATCGGCAATCGTTGCACTAATCCGAGCCTTTGTCGTTCGTCAAATGAAAT
Organism: Cytophagia bacterium CHB2; assembly: GCA_030263535.1. NCBI lineage: Bacteria > Pseudomonadati > Bacteroidota > Cytophagia > Cytophagia bacterium CHB2. Next base: position 9,279 of record SZPB01000194.1, on the reverse strand, counting down.
GACGCGAACGCTGATCAGCTTTGGGGTTAAACCGATTTAATCATTTTATTTCCAGGAAATCAAGGAGGATAAATGACCCAAAATTTACTACGACAATATTTCCAACAGCCAGAAACCTTGCCTCCCAAGGTCGCACAAGCCGTTGCGCAAGCCTTGGGCGCTGAAAAAATTCGCGCCTACGCGCTGTGCGATCTCGATAGCGAGATGCGTTTTACCGAACGCTGGTTGGTATTGGGTGAACAACATCTTGCCGTGGTTGAACCGAACGGCGAATGGCGCAATGGCAGCACGGATTGGACGCTGGCAAAGTTTGCGCTGGTGACCATCGAGAAATTCGAATGGCTCGAAGGCTTGTCAAGCAGCCGGTTGAATCTGATTGATCAAGACCAGAAGCTGTTGGTTGTCGCGCAGTTCACGCGCAGGCAAAGCCGCGCCATGAGTAATTTGCAATTCATGGCGGAGCAAGCGCGCGATCGTTTGCGCGCGCCGCAAAAACCGGTTGACGCTGCCAGCGAGTTTGAAGGTGCGGAGGATTATCAAGACGCCATGCTCAAGGCGGTGTTCGAAGCAAAATCAACGCTGGCGGTTCCGAAAATGGGTGTGATGGTGCGATTGCTGTCGTATTTGCGCCCGCACAAGAAGGAAGTCGCCATCGGCTTGACGCTGGCCGCTTTGCTCACCGGCTTGAATCTCTTGCCGCCCTATCTCACCGGAGCGTTGATTGACAAAATCATCCGCCCGGCCGAAACCGGCCAAATTGCCAATCCCTGGTTTTGGCTGTGGATGGTGATTGGCGCGCTGGCCGTGGTGTGGGCCGGCGGAGAATTTCTCTCGTTCTTGCGGTTGCGCATCATGGCGCTGACCGGCGAAAAAATCGCGGCACGATTGCGCGGCCAGATTTATGCGCATATGCAGAAGCTCAGTCTGGCGTTTTTCTCCACGCGTTCGACCGGCTCGCTGATCACGCGCGTGAGTTCCGATACCGACCGGCTGTGGGATTTCATCACATTCGGCATCATCGAAATTATTGTAGCCGTGCTGCAAATCATCGGCGTTGCCATCGCGCTGCTAGTGATGGATTGGTCGCTGGCAGTGTTGGTATTGATTCCACTGCCGCTGATGACGTGGCTGTTTTATCGTCACAGCCAGAAGATTCAGATTCTGTTTTTGCGCATCTGGCGCAAATGGTCGGCAATGACGGGCGTGCTGTCGGATGTCATTCCCGGCATTCGTGTCGTGAAGGCCTTCGCGCAAGAGAAGCACGAAATCAATCGGTTCGAAGAGAAAAATTCGGCGCTGGAGCGCGAAGCCGATAATCTGCACGAATTATGGACACGTTTCTGGCCGAAGATGGTAATGCTGATGCATGTGTGCAGTTTAATCGTTTGGTCGGTAGGCGCGCCGCGCGTGTTGCGCCATGTTCTCAGCAACGGTCAGGAAGGCATGCCGCTCGGTGTCTTTATCGCCTTCACCGGTTACATGTGGATGTTTTGGGAGCCGGTGCGCCATCTCGGTATGATGAGCCGCACACTCAATCGTGCAACTTCATCAGCCTCGCGCGTGTTTGAAGTGTTGGACACTACGCCGACGATCGTTTCCAAGCCTGATGCCATTTCCTTGGAACTGATCGAGGGCCGGGTAACGTTTGAAAACGTTACGTTCAACTACGACGGCATTCGCAATGTTGTCAAGGGCGTGTCGTTCGAAGTGATGCAAGGTGAGATGATTGGCTTGGCCGGCCCCTCGGGCAGCGGCAAAAGCACGCTGGTGAATTTGATCTGCCGTTTTTATGATGTCAAAAGCGGCGCCGTCAAGATCGACGGCATCGACGTGCGCGACCTGGAATTGAGCAACATGAGAAGGCAAATCGGCATGGTGTTGCAAGAGCCGTATCTCTTTCGCGGCAGCATTGCGGAAAATATTGCCTATGGTTCGCAAGGTGCGTCGTTGCATGACATTATCAGCGCGGCGCGCGCGGCCAACGCGCACGAATTCATCTGCGGTTTGCCAGACGGCTATGACACCATCATCGGCGAGCGCGGTCTGACGCTCTCCGGCGGTGAACGCCAGCGCATCAGCATTGCGCGCGCGATTTTGCACAACCCTCGCGTGTTGATTCTGGACGAAGCGACCAGCTCGGTGGACACCGAGACGGAGAAGAAAATTCAGGAAGCATTGCAGCGCCTGGTTGCAGGACGCACGACGTTTGCCATCGCGCATCGCCTCTCGACGTTGAGCGCTGCAGACCGGCTTTTCATCATGGAAGATGGAAAGCTGGTGGAACAGGGCACGCACGAGGAGTTGCTGGCCAATCCCGAAGGTGTTTATGCCAAGTTGCATCGTACGCAAATGGAATTGCAGGCGCTGATTGCGGTTTGATCAAAAAACTGCAGGAAAGCTGCTGCACGCCGAAACCATCCTGGCATGAAAAGCGCAGGCACGTTGCAAAATTAGCGCATCTGATTTTGCAGCATGCCTGCGACGCTATGATTGCACAAGTTTTTAGGGTCAAAAGCTTTTGGAGAAAATATGATCGAAACAGTGGAACAACAATCTGAAACTGAACATTTGAAGAATTCAACTCCTCTGCAAGCGCAGAGCACAAGTCTCAACTTGCGGCGCCGCGAGGACGGCCGGCTCGTGTTACAACAGTTGAACGACAACGGAGAATTGGCTGAAACGGCGGTGCAGCTTGCGTGTTGCTTTCCGTGGAGTTACCCGCTGCAATATGTCAGCCTGCGCGATGATAAAGGCCATGAATTGATGCTGTTGGAGTCATTGGAACATCTTGCGGAGAGGCAACGCCGGCTCATTGAAGAGGAGCTGGGTGCGCGCAATTTTTTGCCGCGCGTGATTGCCATTAAAGCCGTCACTGATGAAACCGAGCTGTTTCATTGGCGCGTGGTCACCACTGCCGGCGAGCGCAGCTTTATGACGCGGCGGCATGAACGTCCGCGCCGCCTCGCCAGCGGCGAAGTTCTCATCAAGGATATTTACAATGACATCTATGTCATCGTGCGCGCCGACGATCTCGACGCCAAGAGCTTGCGTTTGTTGTGGGTTTATTTAGATTAAACCAAACGTAGGTCTGAAGATCAATACCGTGCGCGCAAATTGGAAATCACGGAAATAGCTTTTGTGTTTGATTTCTGGCGATTTCCTCTTTGCGGGCAAAAGCTGTTCGGCGTGCAGATTTTGTCGGGAGATTCATGCTGGCCTTTGCCCTCAATGCATTCGTTGCCGTGCTCGTGATTACCGATCCCCTCGGCAACGTTCCGATATTCGCGAGTTTGTTGAATGACTACACGCCGGCGCAACGGCATCTCCTCATTCGCCGCGCTTGCCTCGTCGGCGTGTTGATCCTCATTTTGTTCACTCTCATGGGAGGCTTCATCCTCAAGCTGTTCGGTATCACGATTGGCGCGTTCCGCATTGCCGGCGGATTGATCTTGTTCGGCGTAGCCACCCACATGCTCGCCGCACAAAAATCGCGCATTCGCCTTACGCCCAGCGAACAAATCGAAGCGCACGAAAAGGAGGACATTTCCATCGTGCCGCTGGCGATTCCGCTGATCAGCGGGCCGGGCGCAATTGCCACGGTGATGACGCTCACTACGCAAGCTGAGAATGTTTATCATATGGCCATCATTATTGCCGCTATTTTGTTCGCTGGCATCACGTCTTATGTGATTTATCATTACGCCGGCTCGCTGTTGCTGAAAATCGGTGAAACCGGGCTCAATATCATGACGCGCCTGCTGGGCCTCATTCTTGCCGTGATGGCGGTGCAATTCGTGATCAATGGCGTGCGGGATTCGTTCCCGGAAATTTTTGGCAGGTAGAGTACGAAGCTAAATTGGGGGCAAATCAAATGTGCAGGTGTACAGGAAAGAGGCAAGAAAGTTGGGGGGGCTGAAATTCATTTTTTGCGTTCCGGAACTTCTTCGGCGCCGAGAAAACGATGTGACCGTTCGCCGAGCAGGCTGGCCCGCACCACGGCCTCTTCTCCAAATTTTTCTCTCAAATCGTCGAGCAGATGCGCCACTTTTTCCTGCTTGGGCGAGCTCGTTTCATCAAACAACTGCAACTGTTCGCCGCCGGTGTTATTGAGATGGGACATGCCCACGCCCACCAGGCGAATCTTCTTGTTGTCTCGTTCGAATTTGTGAAAAAGATCCAGCGCCACGCGCCGCATCAATTCCGCCTCATTCGTGTAGGCGCTCAACGTTTGCCGGCGCGTGTACGTCAAAAATCCTTCCAGACGAATCTTTAGCGTAAGCACACGACCCTTGAGTTGCTCCCGCCGCATGTCGGCGCTCAAATCATCTATAATTTTCCACAAACGTTTTTCCACCACCGCCATATTGGCTTCATCTTCATCAAAGGTGTATTCCTGACTGATCGACTTGCGCTGCCCCCAATCGACAACTTCGCGATTATCGATGCCGTTCGCCAGTTTCCACAACTGCGCACCCCATAAGCCGAAATGTTTTGCCAGTGTTTCTTGTGTAGCTTTGGCAATATCTCCGATAGTATTGTAGCCGTAATCGCGCAAGCGTTTTTCAGTTTTGGGGCCAACACCCCAGAGTTTTGCTATCGGCAAAGGCGCTAAAAACGCCTGTTCTTCTCCCGGCGGGCAAATGGTCAAGCCATCAGGTTTCTGCAAATCAGATGCGACTTTGGCAATAAACATGTTGCGCGCCAGGCCCACCGAGGCCGTCAGCCCGACTTCCTGTTTAATGCGCGTTTTGAGGTGTTCAGCGAGTTTGCTTGCACAGCCGTAAGAGTGATACGTCTGCGTCACATCCAAAAAAGCTTCATCAATGCTGATTTGCATCAACTGCGGAGAATAGTCGCCGAGAATCGCCATGACCTGATGGGAAATTTCGCTGTAGCGCCGCGGCCGGCCGGGAACGTAGATCGCGTGCGGACACAGGCGATATGCTTTCGAAATCGGCATGGCCGAATGAATGCCATAGCGCCGCGCAACATAATTTGCCGTCGAGACCACGCCGCGCCCGGCCCCGCCTTTGGGATCCGCACCGACGACCAGCGGCTTGCCGCGATAGTCCGGATGATCCATTTCTTCGATCGCGGCATAGAACGCATCCATGTCGACGTGAAGAATGAAACGCTGATTTTTTAAAGTAAAGCTGCTGTTCACACGCGTTGGGCCGGTTTATTTTTTCTGTTATTTCCGCAGGCGCAATGTCTCGGCATAAAATAACAACTTCCGTGAAATTTGCCAAGCAGCAGTTTGATGCTGATGAGATTAATCCTTGCGCATCAAGTGGCTGGCGATGCCAGTGCGAGTGCTTGTTTCTGCAATTTTTCAATGCGCTTGCCCGTGGCGATACCGCGAATCGTGTGCAATGGACCATTCAACGCATAGACAATGCCCGCCCAAAATGAACTGCGCACACCGCCGCTGCTCGCCAGCAGGATGGATAATAAGGCAACGCCGATATTGATGAGCGCGGCATAGATGTCGGAGCGCGCGTAAACAAGTTCGATCACATTCAATTCCAGAGCTGCACGCTTGCGGTAGGCATGCAAATAAAGCAGCAGATAAATCACAAAGATCGCCAAAAATCCGAGAGAATAAATGATCATCAGCGCCGGGGCAAGATTGGTTTTGATTTCGATTGCATCTCCCGGCGGCGCTAGATTAAAAAAGAGGGCGACCAAAGCGGTAAACAAAAACTTGAGCGGGTAAATATAGAACAAGACGACAAACAAGAGAATCGCATTCAAAACAATTGTAAAGCCGTCTTGCAAACCATAACGGCGGAAGAAAATGTAATGTTCGTACCAAATCCAAACGAGAAACGTAAAGCAAATACCAAACGCGAGAAAGCCGCGCATCGTGCCCAGCAATTCCTCGAAGTTGCGCGGCACTTCGAGCGACACGACGAGCAGCGTCACTGCAAACGCAAACACCGCGTCGCTAAAGCCTTCGATGCGTGACACTTCACCGCCCCGCCAGCGAAAGCCATTCTTTTCACCTAAACCTCTTCTTTGGATTTGTTCGCGCAGCATGTTCCTTCCTTAATTCCCCATGATCAGCAAAACTGAGTGATAAATCATCATGATCACTGAAAACGTGAGAGCCGGCAACCGGCTTCATTTGACATAAAAGTCAATGACTTGTTCAAGCGCGGCGCGGCATACGGGATCGAAATCAACCAGGCTCAGAGAAAACATGCGACAATCGGCGCTGGGACGATACAGGCCGCGCGCCTCATATCCGGCGCCTTCGAATGCGCCGACTTTGCCGGCATATTTTGTCTGCTGTAAAATTTCGTTTTGGCGTTTGAAGAACGGCTCCCGTTTCGCATAATAATCCGGCGCCAGACGGTCGAGTTTGCCGCGCTCGACTGCCAGGCTATCGTATTCCGCTTTCTCCCAGGGCGTGGGCAGCGGCGTGTCCGGCGCGATGAATGCTTTCCATTTCAAATTGTTTTTGTCGAGCAGCGCCGTCACATTGGGCTCCCACGGCTCGATTTCTTTGGAGTAGAATTCGCTGTATGAAACTTGCGAGCTATAATACTCATCGCCCAACCCGGCGAAGGAGTGACCGAACTCATGCACATAAACATAATCACGCTGCCATTCCTGCCCGGGCTGATCGGAGGTGGCATAGGTTGTACTGTAGAGTTGATAGATGCCGCCGCCGCCATAGCGATCGTCATTCACGATAATGTTGATGAAATCATAGGGCACTTGCCCGGCAATATCGCGCAACGCCTTGTTGGCTTCAGTTAAGATGTAGCGCGCCGAACCGAACGTGTTGTACGAGGCGCCCAGCGTGGAATTCTTCCAAACATTCTTGTCCGGCTTGGAGATGCCGGATTCTTCCGAAGTCACTTCGATCAACCAGACATTGAAATCGGGTTTGCGTTCTTTGAAAGGCGAGGTGGTGAACATGATCTCATTGAAATGCTGCGCATCTTTGCGAAACTTTCCCAAATCTTTCTCAGCATAGCCGTCGCCGAGAATGACGAGATCGACTTTTCGGCTCGCCGGGCCATTTTTCATCAAAGCGGTTGCTTTGAATTTTGGCGAGCGCTGGGCGCGATTGATGTGCACAGGAGAGGCGGGATCGATCACCGTTGAGAAGATTTCACGAAAGTTCATCTGCTTGTCGCGCCGGGAAAGAGTGAATTGTATCTTGCGCTTGGGCATCGGCATGAGCACGCTTTCGTGAAATGTGCGATAAATGCCTTGCGCGGCCTCCCCTGTGGTTTGCCATTCGTTGAACATGGTGGAAAAACCGCGCGAAAAAATGATCGCGGCTGTGGCCACGTCATACACACGCGCTTGATACTCGCCGCGATTGAGATTGTCGATCAAATTGCTCTGGCTGCCCGCCCATTCACCCTCTTCATAGCATTGATCCAATGCAATTGTTTCCTGGCCTTTCGTTCCGGTGTGATAATAATCCACGCGCAGAGTCTTGTTGAGAAAGAAGGAATCAAATGATTGCGCGTGAAGAATTGGGCCGATGAACAAAAGAAGAAAAATTTTGGATAAAGCTTTCATGATGCGCCTCTCAGTTTTGAAAAATTTTTGTTAGGGCCCGGCGCAGTCTTGCCGCGCACGGGCGATCGCCTGAAGATTGAATCCCGGCCAATCAAAAAAACGAAGGCTTGGATTTTTGCAGGAAAGCTTTAAAAATTTTGTTCACACGAGATATTCTTTGCAGCCAAAAATTTGCGCAAGCGCACGGCGCGCGGCCACGCCAAACCGGCGCGTGCGAGCAAATTCGCCGGCGCAGCGTCAGACGCTTCGTTGTGTTCCAGAAGTTGGCCGTCTCGCCATAACTCCGCCGGCTTGCCGTCGAAGATGATTTCTCCCGCTTGCAACACCAGCACGCGTTCCGCGAGTTCCGCGACAAAATCCATGTCGTGGCTGACGAGCACAACGGTTTTGCCCTGCCGGAAACATTCCTGCAGAATTTGTTTGATTTGAGCAACGCCGGCGGCGTCCAGGCTGGCGGTCGGCTCATCAAGCACAAGCATCTCGGGATTCATCGCGAGAATTCCCGCAAGCGCGACACGGCGCTTTTCGCCTTCGCTTAATGTCATGGGATTGCGGAGCAAGAATTCTTCGGTCAAGCCTACTTGCAGCAAACTGGCGCGTACGCGCAGGTGCACTTCATCCGCGGCCAGCTTCAGTTGCGCGGGGCCAAAAGCAACATCTTCAGAAACCGTCATGCCAAATAGCTGTGCTTCGGGAAACTGAAAAGCCAAGCCGATACGCGTACGCAGCTCGTGCAAGTTATATCCGGAGGCATGAATGTCGCTGCCATCGAGAGAAATTTGCCCGCGCGTCGGTCGCAATAAGCCGTTGAACATTTGCATCAACGTGGTTTTGCCGGAACCGGAGCGCCCGACAATGGCTACGCGTTCAGCTTCTCCAATGGCAAAATTCAAATGGCGAAGCTGCTCCTGGCGGGCTGATGAACCTTCTCCAAATCTTTCGTATGCAAAAGAGACATCTTGAAACGATATTATCATGAAGCCATCACTTCAACCAAAGTCATTTCCCCTCACGCGACCATGATGGGCCTTGGCATTGGCACAATTGCCGGATATATGCCACGAGCCCGCGAATTTCTTCAGAACTTAGCCGTTGCCCCCACGCCGGCATGAACGGGCTTTTGTTCAGAATATATCCACCCGCGTAAATGCCGTCAAAAAGTGTATCATCCGGCCGTTGCGACATGTGAACCGCATCGGCGTGGCTGGTCGGGGGGGCGGGCAAAAATTTGGCGTTATAACCGCGGCCATCGCCGGTTTCGCCGTGACATGAAGCGCAGTAGCGGCGATAATGTTTTTCTTCTTCGCTCCGGCCCGCGGGTGAGATAATGGGATTGTCAATCAATGAAAGATACGCCGGCTCACCGGCAACGTTTTCATCTTGCAGCAGGAAGTTCAAGATCAACTCTTCGGTTTTTTCAGGCATCAAAATTTTGGGCATGTTGCCTTCGGGAATAAGGCCATGCGGATTGCGCACAAAGTGATAGGCGAACTCCGGCTGCAAACGGGATTTCACGTGTGCAAAGTCTGGCCCAATTCTGCCGCCTTGCTCGCCAAGCTGGTGACAACCCAGGCACGGCAGCTTTTCAGCCAGCAAGGTTCGCGCTTTTGTTTGGGCAAAAGGTGAAAGTGGCTTTGGGCTAAACCCGTTCGTGCCTGCAATGGCGTCATGCTTTTGCTGCATCAAATGCGCAGTGATCACTTCGCTTTCGGCATCCGTCAAACGAAAGTCCGGCAT
>SZPB01000193.1 GCA_030263535.1 Cytophagia bacterium CHB2 | reverse complement strand
CTGATGCTGGGCGACACCAGCATGGGCATGATCAACGGCCATCTCGAAAGCACGCCGGCGCAAGAACGCCTGGAGGGATTTCGCCATGCGATGCAGGAGGCGGGCATGCCCGTAAATGAATCCTTGCTGATTTCGAGCGATATGTTGCCGGAAGAGGCCGCCGTGCCCAATGATGGCTTCAACAAAGAAGCCGGATATTTCGGCATGCGCCGATTGTTGGAATTGCACGAGAATCGGCCGGATGCAGTTTTTGTCGCGAGCGACATTCAGGCGCTGGGCGCGATTCGCGCCTTGCAGCAAAGCGGCTTGCGCATTCCGGAAGACATGGCCGTGGTGGGTTTTGATAACGTCGAATTGGCGGAATTGGTCGGCTTGACCACGATGAAGCAGCCGATCCGCGAAATGGGCGATTTGGCCGTGGAAAAACTCATGGCGAAAATCAACGGCGCGCCGCCCTCATCGAAGTTGCAGCACCGGTTTCAGACGGAGTTGATTGTGCGTGATACTTGCGGCGCCAAGCTCAAAGCGCAGAGAAACGGCCATGGCAGAATTGACGGCTAAGCAACAGCAGCAAATCGCTTCGCTCGGCAACAGGCTTTCCGACGCCAAAATTGCCAAAAAGCTCGGCCTCGATCAAAGCGCGGTGAAGGCGTTTCGCCGGCAGCAACAGCAGGCCGGCCGGCAGAAACGCGAGCGCGTGTTCAAGATCATCATGCTCGCCACGCCGGTGCTGTTCTTTCTCATTTTCGAATTGGTATTGCGCGCGGGAAATTATGGCGGCAATCTGGCGCTGTTCACGCCGGCGGAATTGGTGCCGGGTTATTTGCAAATCAATGACAACGTTGGCCGGCGCTATTTTTCCACGATCGGCGTCACGCCGGAGGCTTCGAAAGATTTGATGCGCGCGGTGAAAGCGCCGAACAGTTACCGCATTTTCGTGTTGGGTGAATCGACTACCGCCGGGTATCCTTACATGTACAACGGCAGCATGTCGAAAATGCTTTATCAACGTTTGCGCGATTATTTCCCGGAGCGTGAGATTGAAGTCGTCAATCTTGCCATGCCTGCGATCAACAGCTTTGCGCTGCTCGATTTGACTGAAGAAGCGCTGGCGCAACAGCCGGATGCGCTGATCATTTATTGCGGTCACAACGAGTTTTATGGCGCGCTCGGCGTGGCTTCCACCGAATCGCTCGGCCGCTGGCGCGGCATGATTAATTTGTATCTCGATTTGCAGCAACTCAAAATCATGCTGTTTTTGCGCGATCAATTGGCGGTGCTGAAAAAAGCATTAGCCCCGACTTCTTCCGCAGATGGCAAGGCGCACACGACGCTGATGGAGCAGATGGTGGGCGACGAGCAGATTGCATACGGCGGTGAAAAGTACAATCGTGCCCGCAATTTTTTTAAAGCGAATTTGAAGGACATCATCAATGCCGGGAAAGAGAAGGGCGTTGACGTTCTGCTTGCTAATCTCGTCAGCAATGAGCGTGATTTGGCGCCGTTTGAAACGATGTATGATCCGGCAACCGATCGCCCTGCTTTCGAGCGCACGCTGCAACACGGCCAAAAACTCGCGTCCGAGGGCAACATGACGGAAGCGCTTGCATTATATGATTCTCTGGAACAAATTGATGCCACGCCGGCAGCGCTGCATTTTCTCAAGGGCAGAGGGCTTGAAGCGTTGGGGCGCTTTGAGGAGGCGCGCAGCGCTTACGCCAAAGCTCGCGATCTCGACGGACTGCGTTTTCGCGCCAGCGCGGATTTTAATGCCGCAATTCAAGAAGTGGCGCAGGCGACCGGCGCGGTGCTGGTGGATATGCACGCGGCGTTCGCGCAAGCTTCGCCGCAGGGTTTGATCGGCAAGAATCTCATGCTCGAACATGTGCATCCCACTCTCGAGGGCTATTTCATCATGGGCCGCGAGTTGTGCGAGGCCATGCATGCACACGGCATGATCGAAACCATTTGGGATGCCCGCCGCAGCCGGCCGGATTCGGTTTATTGGCAGGAACGCGGCGTCACGGCGCTGGACGAGGAAGTGGCGGCCATTCGCCTGGAAGTGTTGATGAACAACTGGCCGTTCACACCCAAAGAGCGCAGCATACCGTTCCGCTATCAGCCCAAAAGTTATTTGCAAAAGCTGGCTTATGCGATGTGGCAGCGCGAAGAGAGTTGGGAAAAAGTTCATGTGCTGCTGGCAGAAGATTTCGAGAAGACCGGACAGTACGAGCTTGCCATTAAAGAGTATGAAGCGTTGATTCTGCAAACGCCGCACAATTCCTCGCCCTACATTCGCGCGGGCTTGCTTTATGCGCATGTGCAGGATTACGATCGCGCCCTGGATCGTTTGCTCAAATCGATTGCACTGGAGCCTTCCGCCGAGGCCTGCAAAGTCGTGGGCGCAATTCTTGTCAGCCGCCAGCAGCCGGACAAGGGCGTGCCTTATCTGCAAAAAGCCTTGCAGCTCGCGCCCAACGACGGGCAGACGCTCTACAATCTCGCCGGCGCGTACATGATGCTCGGCCAAACCGAGAATGCCCGCGCCGTCATTGCGCAATTGGAGAAATTGTCGCCGGGGAATGCGAAGATCGAGCAGTTGAAGCAGCAGTTGAAGGGTTGATTTTTGATTTTGAGGCATCCAGGTTGGACACAGTTTCAACAGATCTACACAGATAAAATCAGTGTGAATCCGCTTTGATCTGTGTTCGAAAATTTTGATTCTGGCGCGCATGCAGTTTTACAGCGATTTTTTATGGAGTTTTAACCCGTTAGCAAAGCATGAATTCACGGATCTACAAAAGCATCATTATTTGCATTTATTCTCTTGTGGGTTTGTTCTTGTTTGCGGCTTGCGCGAAGGAAAAGGAGATCAACCCCACGCTCGCGCAAGTCGGCGAGCGCAGCATTTCGCAAAAGGCCTACGAGCACCGCCTGCGCAAGTTTTTGATGCTCACGCCGGTTGACAATGCGACGACACGCGAGGCTTTGCTGCAAACGTTGATCGACGAACAAGTCTTGCTGCATGAAGCCGACCGGCGTGGTTTGCGCGAGCATGAAGATTTCAAACATTACGCGCAATCGTCGCATACAGATGCGGTGCTGGAAGTTTATCGCGATCAAATGGCGGATGCCCGTACCGTGGTCACGGAGCAGGATTTGCAGGAAGCGTTTGCACTGATGAATGAAAGCGCGGCGGCGCGGCATCTCTTCGCGGCCTCGCGCGAACAGGCTGATGCGCTTTATGAACAATTGCAGGCCGGCGCAACCTTCGAGGCATTGGCGCCGCAGGTTTTTAAAGATCAGCGCTTGGCGGACAGCGGCGGCTATCTCGGCTATTTCAAGTGGGAGGATATGGATCCGACGTTTGCGGCCACTGCGCAGAAACTCAGTGTCGGAGAAATCTCCGCGCCGGTACGCACGAAATTCGGTTACAGCATCATCAAGCTCGAGGATCGCAAACCCGCGCCGCTGTTGACGGAAACGGAATACGCCAAGATGCGCAAGAAACTCAACTGGATCGTCACGCATCGCAAGCGCGCCGCCGCGATTCAACAGCTCGATCAGGAAACGCTGGTCCAACTCGACATTCGTTTTAATGAAGATACGATCGCACAGATGTGGCAATATCGCGGCGTGGAAACCAACGGCAAAATGGACGAGCAAGAGGGAGGCGCCGCGTTGCCGGTGATTGCGCCGGAAACCGAAGTGGCAACCATCAAAGGCAAGCCGTTCACTTTCGCAGAATTTCAAGAACGCGCGCAATGGACTTCCGAACGCCAGCGCCAGCGTATTCAAAGCCGGGAAGAGTTAAAAGATTTTATCTCCGGCTTGATTTTGCGTGACGAGTATTTGCAGCGCGCGCGTGCCGCCGGCGCGGAGAAAGATGAGAAAGTCAAACATCTCACGCGCGAGCGGGAAGACGAATTTTTGATGAAAAAAATGGTGAGCCTGTTGACGGATACCGTAACCGTGCCACTGGATTCGCTGCGGCAAGCTTACGAAGCGCAACCGCAGCAATTCACGCATCCGGCACAAGTGCATGCGCGGGAAATCACCGTTGCCTCGCGGGAACAATGCGAGCAAATTTTGAGAGAAGTAAAAGCCGGCGGCGATATTGCCGCATTGGCAAAACAGCATAGTTTGCGCAAGTGGACGGCGGAACGCGGCGGTGACGCCGGTTTCGTTACCAAAGGTGATTTGGGTAACTTCGCCGAAGATATTTTCAAGCTCAAGCCCGGTGAAATTGCCGGGCCATTGCAGGACGGCGAGTATTTTACACTCGTGCAAGTGGTGGAGGTGAAGCCGCAACGCCAAAAGACGTTTGAAGAAGCTGTGCCGGAAATCCGCGCGCTGCTGTTGCCGCTTTACCGCCAGCGCGCGTTGCAGGCGCAGTTGGCGAGGTTGCGGGAGGCGATGAGCATCGACATAAAACGGAAGGTTTATCAGCGGATTGCCTCGCCGTTTTGAAAGCAAAGATTTTTCTGACCACCAAGATACGAAGACGCTAAGAAAACCTAGTGTCTTTGTACCCTAGTGATAAAATTTTTGGTGCGGCTTGTCCGAGTTGAGTTTTATGAAGACATTATTGCTAACGACATTGATTTTTGTACAGATGTTGATGGGCGATACCGCGATACTAGCAATGCAGTCGCCAGAAAATGTGGTATTGGCTAACCACGCCTTGTTGGGCCCGGCAAAGGCCGTAGCTGTCGAAGGAAGGTTTGCTTATTTGGCAGCAGGCGGAACCTTTGTTGTCATCGACATCCAGAACCCAGAACAACCGATTCAAGTCGCCGCAACCGAAATTGGCGACAGGATTAATGATATTTTTGTTGCGAATAGTTATGCTTATCTTGCTGCATCGAAGTTTCACATTTTTGACCTCACAGACCCATATCACCCCCAGGAGAGAGGCGTTCTCGAAATTGACGGGTCACGGGTTGTTGTGAAGGACAATTATGCATATTTGTGCAGTGGCGCTCTCGGTTTGCGTATCATTGATATTGCAGACAAAAGTGTTCCAATGGAAGTCGGTGTTTTTGATCGCAATTCGGTGTTAGATGGGGTGCATGCGGACAACGCTGTGGATGTTCGCGTGCTCGGCGAGCTCGCTTACGTTGGCTTTACGGGCGTGGGTGACAGCAACGGCCAGGGTTTTTGGATTGTAAATATCGCGGACAAAGCCAGGCCTCAACCAGTCGGTTTCTATGATCCTGAAGTCGGAGTACTCAGTGTTGAAACGGATTCCAAGCTAGCGTATCTCGGCACAACAAATGGATTGCAGATCATTGATCTTGCCGATGAAACACCGCCACGATTGTTATCAACTTTTCCTGATGAGGCCAGAGATCTCAAAAAAGAAGGAGATGTTCTACACCTCGCTTCTCGATTTGGTATTTTGGCGTTGGATATCTCCAATCCCGCGAACCCACAAATTCTCAAAAAGTATTTTTCGGAAGCGGCCTGCTGGCGCGTGCAGGTGCTCAACGGCATTACCTATGCCGCAGCAGATTATCAAGGACTGCAAATTGTCGACATCAGTCCAGTTAGCGCTTCCAAGATCATCGGAGGGTTGTCGCACAGCGGTGCGATCTCAAGAATTTGGGCTTACGGCAATCATGTATACCTTGTTGAGGGCCGATTTGGCCGACCAGCTGTGTTACGCATCATGAGCATCGCAGATCCTGTTCAAATGAACACGGTTGCACATCTACCTATCGAACCTGTTGCAATCGCTTTCTGGCAGCATTTTGCTTATGTCCTGACGCTGGAGAATGTACAAATCTGGGATATCTCTTTTCCGGAGGTGCCGCAGACGGTGGGACAACTTAACATGCCTGGTGCCCGACATATTGAAATTCATAACGGTAATGCTTATGTCACAACCACGGATGAAATACACGTTTTTGATCTTTCTGATCCTGTTCGCCCGGCAGGGCTTGCGTCGACTCTTGCACGTGGGATCGTAGACATTGAAATTTATCAAAATTATCTTTTTGCGCTTTTGCAAAATAACCCGAGGATCGAAGTATTTGAAGTTTCTATTCCCAGTTCACCGAGTAAAATTTCCATCACGGAACTTAATGATGTGGTAAACAGCTACTCTCAAGTTCATGCGGCCGGTTCCGGGCTCTGTATCATTTCCTGGTGCAATCTTCATCTCTTCGATGTAACAAAACCGGAAGAGCCATTTGAGAGAGCAGATCGCAATGTTGGATGTTATTTGAAGAAAAACGCTTTCGTGACGAGCGAGAAGCTTTTTTTGACGAATGGAGAAACGGGCATCGAGATTTTTGATCTCTCCCGCATGGAGTCATTACCGAAGTTAGGCGGCTACATCTTTGGCAACTACCTGGCCTCCGATGTTTATGCTGATCAGAAATGGATTTATCTCGCATACGCTGATGCGGGTTTGCATGTTTTATGGCATGATTTTTCAACTCTTGTTAGGTTGTCGCACGACAAGGAAACGCCAGTGGCGATTATTCGTGTGGGCAGTTATCCCAATCCCTTCAACGGATCAACTCGCATCGAGTATCAAATTATGGATTTTGGTTTAGTCGATGTGAGAATCTTTGACCTTTTCGGCAGAGAAGTCAAATCCTTGTCAAAAAGCGTGCTTGTACCGGGAGTATACAAGATTGATTGGGATGGACAAGATTCCAATAGCAGGCCTGTTGCCAGCGGTGCTTATTGTGTCCGTGTGCAGTTAGCCACTACTGTTGTAATGAACAAAATCCTGTTGATTAGGTAATTTTTCACAGAAAGGGGAAAGAACATGTACATCAAGATATTTCACATCATATTTTTGCTCGCATGGTTAATTTCTCAATCGACAGAAAGTGTTTTTTCGCAAGCGAAAATCACAAAAAGGTTGCAAAATGTGATGAATAGCATCGGGGATGACGATAAGGTTAATGTCGTCATTGCTTGGTCTGGACGACGAGTTTTTACGGATGAAGAGAAGAAGAGCTTTGATTTTCTGCCCAGGCTTAAAAAGCAATCTCTCATCGTGGCGGAATTAAAAAATTATGCAGATATTCAGCAAAGAAATTTCGCTGCTATTCTTGAGCAAGGCAAGTTAGATGGCGAAGTAGAAAGCACGTTAAATCTCTGGTTATTTTCCCGCTATGCCTGTAAAATTGGCAAGAATTTGATTCTTCGTGTTAGCGAGTTGCCGGAAATTAGTTTTATTGACCACGATCCAGAGTTCCCTGGCATGCATACATTTGATGCCGAGGATGCGCACAACACAATAGCAAAATCGTCGGCATCAATCGCGGCAGCCCCGGAATGGGGAGTTTCAAAAATCAAGGCTCCGACGGTTTGGCAGATAGGATTTCAAGGCCAAGGTGTTCTTGTTGCTGTGCTTGATGATGGGTGCAATTATAACCATTCAGATCTCGCAAATCATCTTTGGGATGGCAGCAGCTTTTTTTATAACGGTCAACAACTTATATATCATGGCTGGGACGCTGTTGATAATGACAACAACCCAATTGGTGGAAATCATGGAACGCTGGTTACAGGTATTGTAGGAGGTGATGGTACTACTGGGAAAGCCACGGGAGTGGCGCCTGGGACAACGGTAATGATTATTCGAAATGCAACCGATGCTGCAACGCGCGAGACTAAACTCATGGCAGGCTTTCAATTTCTTGTAGACATGAAAAGTATTTATGGAGAAACATTTCAACTGCCTGATATTGTAACAATGTCGCAGACAATGAAATTTTTGGATGTGCCTGACTATGATGCGTGGCGAAACCTTGTTTTAGGTTTTTATGATTTGGGTATTTTACACACGAATTCAGCGGGTAATTTAGGCGCAAGCCCAACGGGAGATTGCGACACATATCCTTGGTGCCCCATACCTTGGAATGTGGGAGCTCCGGCAAATTGTCCTCCACCTTGGTTACATCCTGATCAGTTGCCTCCGGTTGAAACTGGTTATCCTTATCTTGGTGCTACCATGGCAATAGGAGCGACGAAACAAGATGATTCTATTCGAAATGATTCTGGGCGCGGCCCAACAGCATGGGAAAATATTCAATCTATACATGACTGTCAAAATATCATAAATTCTGAATGGTGGCAGTATCTATATGATACGGTACCACAGAACGAGCGCAAGCCTCTTATCAAGCCTGATATCGTTGCTCCAGGGGATAACCTTTACTCAACAAGTTCAAGTGGTGGTTATGCATTATTCCAACAAACATCAGCAGCAACACCTCACGTTGCCGGCACAGTTGCATTGTTGCTTTCTGCAAACGCCAATCTATCTCCCGCTGACTTGTCAAGAGTTCTACAAGTTACTGCCGTTGAATTTGGCATTCCCGGCAAAGATAATGTCTATGGTGCTGGTCGGATTGATGCCTACCAGGCAACTCTGCTTGCGCTTGCCTATTCTAATAAGTCTATTAGTACTACGGCCACGGCTTCCAATAACGGCCGGCGTATGGTCAAAACGAGCGACAATCGCTATCACCTCGTTTTCGAATCTGGCGTTGCTTCCGGCGGCAATGTGCTGAGTGAGATTCTCTATCGCCGCTCCAATTCCGGCGGCACAAGCTGGGAAACACCCACGCGTTTGAGCGCCGGCGACGAGCAAAATCGCTATCCAAGCATTGTCGAGCGTGTTGATGGAACGACGAAAAAGCTTTATACCGTTTGGCAGCGCAAGACTGGAACCAACACTTACAATATTCTCTTTCGCCACTTCAATGGCTCATCGTGGGAGATGATTCAAACGATCACTTCCGGGATTTCTCTAGCCAGTGATCCGCTTCCTGTACTCGCCATCAGCACGCCCTCAACTTCCTTTGAAATGATGGTCGTTTATCGAACCAGTAGCGGGCTCAAAACCCGGCGCTCGACTAGCACCAACGGTACGAGTTGGGAGTCTGAGATCACAGTGACCACCAGCACCAGCGCGCGCAATCCCAACGTCACCTACAGTAGTAACGATTATGCCAATTTCGACGCAGCATGGGACAATGGCAGCCAGGTTTATCATCGCCATTTTTACGGCGGCAATTGGAGCAGTGAGATTAACGTTAGCAGCGGCTTGAGCACAGCTAACACGCATGAGTACCCTTCGTATGCGCGCGGTTCGACCAATAATCGCCACGTTGTTTGGCAAGCCACAGATCAAACCCAGGGTAACCGGAAAGTCATTTTTCACAGTTACAATCTCAACACCTCAACTTATACCAAGTTTTACAGCAGCAGCGTGAATTACTTGCGGCCGAACATTGCCGGTATTGGCAGTGGCGGCGCATTTGTGTTGTGGCACGATGACAGCGGCACGAAGAACATCCGCTACGCGCGTTTCAACGGCTCATATTGGGAAACGAGCTCGGCTGGCGTCGTTTATGCGAGCAACGGCATCGATGCTTCGGTCGCGACCATGAACCCACCGGGCACTTCGATCAAAGGCGTTTATCGTAGTGCGGACAGCTCGCCTTACAGCCTGTCGCTTGGCGGTTTTTTAAGCAAACCCGAGGCGGCTGAGGAAATCACTTATAGCCGGCAAATCATTTTTGGACAGAATGAAGATGCTGCTCTTGCTCTTCGCATTGCGGCGCCGATGATTGACAGTGAAGTTGTTCCGCTCATCTTTCCGGAATTGGATTGGGAAGATTCACTCACCACGGAAACTGTTATTGACAAATTGACTTTTGATTTCATTGTGCCAGCCAACGCCGAGGCCATGCAATTCGAGACCGAGGTCTACGCAAATAAAGCCGGACAATTGCTGGAAGAGGACAAAACCACCCTTGAGATATACCTTGAATTGGTCGATCGTGCGACCGATGCGAGCTTGGAAACAAGCTTGCGCGAGCTCGTGAGCTTGGACGACGAAATCAAATCAACGAAGACGGCAAAAATTGCTTTGGCCAATCATCGCGGTGTGGCGGTGCGCTTGCGACCCGTGCTTGCGGGGTTAGATCTGAACAAAGCGCGCGGTGCATTGGTGCACGTTTACGGCGATGACGGCTTCGGCCAGCGAGACGCAACAAAACCAAAAATCAGCACTGGGACGAATGTGAGCCGCCTTAGTATCAGCGCCTGGCCGAACCCCTTCAACCCAGCGACGCAGATTCACTTTACTCTGCCGTCGGCAGGCCTAGTTTCAGTGCGCATCTTTGATGTGAACGGCCGCCTTGTGCGCGAATGGCGAGAGGAACATCGTGTGGCCGGCGAGCATGTAATTTTGTGGGATGGCAGAGACCTGGCTGGCCAGGAGGTGGCCAGCGGAGTTTATATTTCTCAAATTAGCGTTGGCCGCGAGCGACAAATTGCCAAGATGACTTTGATCAGATAATCTGACAGAGTAACAAAGACTCTGATTGCTTGTGACTTCAACTTGAAATTTTAAATTTTGTGACCGCTTTCACAATCCCCAAGGAGGGACGATGAAACTTTCGTCAAAGTGTTTTCATCTTGTGTTGGCGCTGCTTTTGGCCTTGAGCCAGATGTTGCTGGCCGGCACCACCGGCAAAATTGCCGGCAAGGTGACGGACAAGGCCACCGGCGAGGGCCTGCCAAGCTGCGCCGTGGTGATCAAATCTCAAATCAAAGACGGGAACGAAGTACCGCTCGATCGCGCGCTGGGCGCTGCGACAGACATTGACGGCAACTTTGTCATCATCAACATCCCGCCAGGACGCTATGTGGTGCAAGCCTCGTTCATCGGGTATCGCTCGATCTCGCTGCGCGACGTGGTGGTTTCAATCGATGTCACAACCACGATCAATTTCCCCTTGGAAGAGGCCACGCTGGAAACTGATGAAGTCGTGGTGGTAGCAGAGCGCGAAATCATCAACAAATCGATTACTTCGTCGCAAGCGAATATTGCCTCCGATCAGATTCGCGCCTTGCCGGTGCAGGAAATCAATGAAGTGTTGAGTTTGCAGGCGGGTGTGACCGTGGGCCGCGGCGGCGATATTCACATTCGCGGCGGCCGCGCCAGCGAAGTGGCTTACTATGTCGACGGCGTGTCCGTAACCGACGTGTACAACGGCGGCTCTTCGGTGCGCGTTGAGAATGAATCCGTGCAAGAGCTGCAAGTGATCAGCGGCACGTTCAACGCGGAGTTCGGCAACGTCATGTCCGGCGTCATCAATCTCGTCACCAAAGACGGCAGCCAGGAATATCACGGCAGCGTGAATTTGTATGGCGGCGACTATATCAGTTCGGACAAGGATTTGTACCTCGGCATCGACGACGTGAATCCGCTTGCCACCAGCAACGTGCAGGCGAGTTTGAGCGGTCCGGTGCCGCTGCTTGGCAAGCGATTGACCTTTTTCGCGACCGGCCGTTACTTCAACAGCGACGGCTGGCTCAACGGCAGGCGCATGTTCAACTATCTCACCGGCGACACGCTGGGCGTGTTTGGCGGTCCCAGCGGCAAAGATGCGATTGCCGGCGAAATCGTGCCAATGAATACCCGCGAGCAGCGCTCGGCGCAGTTTAAAGTCTCGTACAAACTCGCCAATGCCATCAATGTGAAGCTGGGTTTGCTGGGCAATGATGACAACAGCGCGAATTACAACGGTTTTTATCGTTGGATTCCCGATGCGCGGCGCACAAATTATGACAGAGGCTACAATGCCAATTTGCAGTGGACGCATACCCTTGGCAGCCGCGCGTTTTATACATTAAACCTGTCGCAATTCTACAAAGAGTTCAAAAATTACCTGTTCGAAGATCCGCTTGATCCGCGTCTGGTCGATCCTGATACCTCGCTGCGCGTCGATTCCGGATATGATCTCGCCACACTTGGCACGGAGAGCGGCTTTTTTGAGCGTGCCACCACCTCGCAAGTGGCCAAGTTTGATTACACCAATCAAATCGACTTGGTGCACCAGCTTAAGCTCGGGTTCGAAGTGAAACGCCACAAGCTCTTCGAAGAGAATATCAACATTCAACCGGCGCTTGGCCCGGATGGCGTGGAAATCGAGCCGTTCGTGCCCTCGATTCCGCCGCTCTCCAGCCCGAATCACAATCGCTACCGGTTCAAGCCCGTGGAGTTTTCGGCGTACGCGCAGGATAAAATCGAGTTTGAAAGTGTGGTGATCAACGCCGGTTTGCGTTTTGATTATTTCGATTCCAAAGGCCTGGTGCTGGTCGATCCCAGCGATCCCAATGTTTATGAGCCGCAAAACGACGCCTATCAAGTTCTGTC
>SZPB01000192.1 GCA_030263535.1 Cytophagia bacterium CHB2 | reverse complement strand
CTTCGAAGCTTGTTTTTGAGAAATTTTTATTTTTAGCTTTTTCTGAAGCTAACTCGTTATTCTTCGTTCGCCCAAAACCAATTTTTGAGCTTAACCGGATAGCAGTGATATCGTATCTATTGACATGTACATGACGATTGCGGAATTGCCCGAATTCTCGCGTCGGGCTCAACACTTGCTCACGGAGGAGGAAATCGATGAGCTTATTGAGTTTCTCGCAATTCATCCACAGGCAGGCGTGATTATGCAAGGCACGGGCGGGGTTCGAAAGTTGCGATGGGCGCGAGAAAGCAAAGGCAAGAGCGGCGGAACACGAGTCATTTATTATTTTCATAACGAAAACATTCCGCTATTTTTACTAACAATCTACGGAATAGGCGAGAAGGATAATTTGAGTAAAGCTGAACGCAATCAGCTTGCGAAATTGGTTAAAATTTTGGTGGCAACAAACTAAGAGAGAAACATCATGAACCAAGTATACGAAAGCATTAAAAAGGGGCTTGAAGAAGCCATTGCCTTTGCAGAGGGAAAAAAGAATGGCACAAAGGTTCATCACGTTCGAACTGTAGATGTCAGAAAACTTCGCGTCAAAATTGGAGCTACCCAAAATGCTTTTGCCACCGCGTTTGGGATAAGTGTTACGACTCTCCAGCGGTGGGAAAAAGGAGAACAAGCTCCTCGGGGGCCAGCGTTGATTCTGCTAAATTTGCTGCAAAAAGACCATCAGACTTTTCGCAAGGCTCTCTCTATCGAATCATGATCCACGAGCGCTAGGCCTGAAAATATTTTTTCGTTTTCTGCTTTTCTCCCAACATAAGATACATTGCCCCCCAGATTATTCATTTGACGGAATAGACAATTGATCTATGTCACCCTCGTGACAAGTTTAATTGAAACCGCGTTCCTTTACCGGGCGTGCTGGTCACCTCAATCTTGCCGCCATGTTCTTCAACAATGCGCTTCACAATCGCCAGTCCCAAGCCCATGCCGGATTTTTTAGTGGAAAAATAAGGCTCGAAAATGCGCGAGAGATTTTCTGGCGAGATGCCGGCGCCGGTGTCTTCCACGCTAATCTCGACATGATTTTGGTCGCGGCGCGTTGAAATGATGACTTCCGCCTGCGGCGAAGATTGTAAAGCATTTTCAATCAAATTCAATAAAACGCGGCGCAGCGCTTCCCAATCAAAGGTAACGATTGGCAGGTTGTGATCCAATTCCGTTTTTACTGCGCGCTGCGGGTAGAGGCGGGTGATCTCTGCAACAAGCTCATTGAGCTGCGCGGGCGCGGGATGCAACTCGGGCATGCGCGCAAAATCCGAGAATTCACGCACCAGGCGGCGCAGCTTTTCGATTTCGTCGTTGATGATGCTGCTGCTTTCGCGCAAAGTCGCGTGGTAGTTTTCGTCTGTGCCGCGATACTCATCCACCATTTGCTGCGCCATCAACTGAATGGGCGTGAGCGGATTTTTGATTTCATGCGCCAGCACGCGCGCAATCTCGCGCCAGGCCGCCATTTTTTCCAGCGCAATCACTTGTTCCTGCTGCCGCCGTAAATCATCCACCATGGTGTTGAATGCGCTGCCCACTGCGCCAATTTCATCCTGGGATCGAATCGGCACGCGATGCTGCCAATCGCCTTGCGCAATGCGGCGCGCGCCCTCTTCCAAATCCTGCAACGGTGCAGTGATGCGTCGCGCGAGATACCACCCGAGCCCAACACTGAGCAGCAACACCGGCGCATAAATCGCCAGAAACGCCAACAACAAGCTGCGCTGCAAATGCGCTTTTTCGAGATCGATGATATTGTAAAACTGTGCGGCCTGCAAAATCGCGGCGGTTTGCTGGCGCAACTCGGCCGGCACTGGCCGTTCGCCCACGAGAATTGATTGCTGCGGCAGTGCAATCGCCAACCGAATGGCCAGCGAATCGCTGCCGGCATCGATCAGCGAGCCGGGCATGAGCTGCATCGCAGGCAAACGCGGCAAGTCTTGTTGCGCGGAATCCGGCCAGAATTGTAGAACACTGCCGGCTGAATCGAATAGAACAATTCGATGCGTTTTGTCCATCACTTTCAGTGCAGGCGCAATATCTTGCTGCGCTGAAACGGAAATGTGTTGCATCTCGCGCGCGAGTTGTGCGCGTTCTTGCTGTGTGAGTTGTTGCACGGCCTGCAAGGCGGCATTCAAGCCAGCAACGGATTCCGTTTGCATGCCGATGGCCAACGCCTTGTCCAGCAAATTTTTTGCAAGCCAGGCGATCGCGCATGCCGGCACAAAAGTGAGCAGCACGAACATCACAATGAATTTCGAGCGCAGCCGTTTCATGGTTGGGCGGGAAGTTGAAACGGTGAGGAAGTCGCCCACTCCGAAGCGCCGTGCACGCGTTCTTTGCCGCTGAGAAAAAAGGAAAGCAAGCGACTCACATTCACGCTGAAACCCGAGCGTCCGGCTTCCGAGGCCGCTGCTTCATCTTGCAGATCAGCGGATTCGATGCGCTCGCGCCATTGATGATTTTGCCGGCTGCTGATGGGAATAACGGTGACTTGCAGACGCAAACGGTATGGCGAGGCCGCCCGCAACGAGGCCGGCGCTGCAAGTATGTGGCGTTCCAGTTCACTGCAAATCTTCTTCATCTCCTCGAAGGAAGCTGCAAAATGCTGCTGATCGTCGAGCGTGATGCGAAAACGTTGCGCCCAAATGTCATAGAGAATTTCCATGGCTTCGGTGAGACGCAAGACTTCGCGCCCGGATTCATCGATGAGGCGAAAATCGAAACGGATCACGGTGGGCAAGCCGCTGCGAATGGTGTTGGCAATTTTGGTTGGGAATAGATCCTCAAGCTGCACTTTCACCGCGAGGCTGTCGTGCAAGGGTTCGGCAGACAGTGAAACGATGCGCGGCGTCTGCGCAGCGAGGCTGATTGCCAGCGCGAAGAAAACGGCGGGCGTGATGTGAAGAAGGCGGCCCATCAAATTTTTTATGTGTTCCCGCAACGGTTCAATCGTTGCTGTTTATTCTCTGATTAAAACTGTGATTATTCAAATCAGCGCCTGGGCGATTATTTTTGACAAGCTGAAAATGCGGCCAAAACAATCCGGCATAGGACTTGGCCAAGCCAAGTCCTTTACAACGCAACAAAAAATGCCATCTCACGGCCAAGCCGTGAGAGAACAATCAGCTTCTCCCATCAAAACGTTTGTCCCAACGCGAAATGAAAACGAAAGTCGTCGCGATCGAGCGGATACGCAAAATCGCAGCGTAACAGGCCGATGATCGGAACCTTCACGCGAAAGCCGGCGCCGGCGGCGGTGAAAAAGCGGTTTTGTTCGCCGGACAAATCAGCAGAGGCAACGCGGCCGGCATCGAAAAAAAGCGCGGCCATCAGCGAGGGTTGCTGCGGATCGCCGGCAACCGGGAAGCGCATCTCTGCTTGCGCAAGCAGCAATTCCGTGCCCCAGCCCAGCGGCGTCATACCGCGCTCGGCAAAACCGCGCAGCGAATACGCGCCGCCGAGATAAAAGCGCTCGTAAAACGGGGCCACGCGTGAAACCAACCCGGCTTTCGCGCGCACCGCGAACACGTTTGCGCCAATCGGCTGATAAAGACGGGCATCAAAAATTAGGCGGCGAAAATCTCCCGTGCGCTCAAATCTTGACGATGAATTCGCAGTCCAGACATTCGCGGTCTCGAGCGAAAGCGCGCCCCAAACACCGGTATGCGGAAAATAAACTTGATCGCGGGTATCGACTTGCAGCCGGGTAAAAAAGCTATTGATTCTCTTTTTGGTCAATTGCCCGGCGAGTTCCGGCGGGAAATCCGTGCGCGTGGTGTCGCCGATTTTATATTGGGCTTCAGGCCGGGCGACGTTGAAACGAAAGCCGGCAGAAAAATAACGCGCAAGCCCGCGATTGCCAACGAACGCAATGCGTCCGCTGCCAATGTCAACACGATGAACGGCTTCACGCGCGGCGAGATAATGAATGAAATCCGTGGAATTCGAGCCGGCTTCGACTTGCAAATCGAAACTCGAAGAAAAAATTTGAGGCTGGCGAAAATGCAGATAGAAACCGCCGGTGCGGTCGCCAATGATGAAGCGTCCGCCGGCGATATTGCCGTTGCCGAACGTATTGTCGAACCGCACGCCGGCGGGCACGATGTACCATCCCTCCAGCTCGCTGAAGCCGCCGGCAAATTCCAACCAGGGCCAGCGGCGTTCGACGACTTCGATCACCAGGATCACTTTGCCTGCTGCACCACCGGGCTTCGAACTAAACTCGACTTGTTTAAAAAAATGCGTCGCGGAGAGAGCTTCGTAATCGCGGTCAATCGCTTCCGGCGTGACTGCGTCGCCGGCTTTGAGACTGAGATAGCGGTGGATGACATGCGGTTTGGTTTTGGTCGCGCCGACAATTTCGATGCGCTCGATGATGAGAGAGGATTGCGCAGAAGGCGTGGCGTCAGCAGATGAGACAAGCGTTGAGTCGTTGCTTTGGGCAAAAACGAGGTTGAATGCCCCAAAACACAAAATAAAAAAGAATATCTTAATGAAACGGTTTTGTTGATCAGCGCCAAACATGAAATTTATTCACCGGAAAACTGAACAATGATTTCGCGTCGCCGCGGCCGATTATCGAAATCAATCAAAACAATTTGCTGCCACGTGCCGAGCAACAGCTCGCCTTCGGCAAACGGCACAACCAGTGACGGCCCGAGCAATGCGGCGCGCACATGCGCATAGCCATTGCCGTCGTGCCAGGTGTTATCGTGTGCATACTGCGCATTCACAGGCGCGAGCTTTTCGAAGGCGGCGGGCAAGTCTTGTAGCAGGCCCGGCTCATACTCGATTGTGGTGATCCCGGCCGTCGAACCGGAAACGAATACCGTTGCCGCGCCGTTTTGCAGCTTCGTTTCGTGCAAAGCGGCGCGCACGCGCGGCGTGAGATCGTGAATGTCGGTAAAGCCTTTGGTGGAAACGGGGATCCGAGCTGTGTTGATCATGACAATACCTGTTGAAACATCAACCGTGATGCGATGCGGAAGCGCCATTACGCAGCCAGAGGTTCAACTCTTTCAATGTATTAATGTTCAACAAGGCCAGGCTGAAGCGCTCCAAACCCTCGTCATCCAGTTTTTGCAGTCGATTCTGAAGCTCTGCGGGTATCCGGCCAAATTTTTGTTTTAGAATTTTATGCACAAGCGAGAGCCTGCCTTGGCGTTCCCCTTCGAGCTTACCTTAGAGTTTTCCTTCGAGCTTGCCTTTTTGAAAGCTTTCCTTCAACCAATCTTCGACTATGCTGGTTCGTTTCAACATATGAATCTCCTTCTGAAAATGGGTTCTCACGACCTCGACCCCGAAGGAACGGATATCAACGATCATTGCCGTTGCAAGCAAGTCTGCCCGCACGTTGGGATCGGGCACGCGCTGGAGCAATTCTTTCTGCGCCACAATAAGATGAGGGTCGGGCTTAATGTGGAACAGCGGCAGAAACGGCGCCAGTTCCTTCAACTCACCGCTTAAGATGCGCGCTTCATACTCCCACAATAAAACGCTGGCCAGCCGGATTTGGTTCGACAACGCGCCTAGCCGGATTTCATAGCCCTCCGGAAAAACGGCATGCTTTTTCTTCTCCAAATAAACGATCGTTACGAGTGTTGGCACTTTCAAGAGATATTGCATGCCCAAAGCCTTGAGCGCGAACACCGGTAATTCCGACTGCTTGGGATGCAAAATCGCTTCAAGAAAAACCGCATACGTCTTACGCTTGTCTTTTACCAGCAGCACTTTGTCGCCGCGCAATTCGGGGAGATTAATTTGCGGATCTGCAATCTCCTTGAAATGAATTTTTCTCTTGCGGCCAAAAAGCAAATCCAGAAAGCAATTTGGCGTCAGCGCGAGAATGGTTTTAAACGCGCGATCGATATCCTGCATGCTCTGCATCCCTCCATGTTAGTTGAAGTCAATCCACTCGCTGCGAGATTGCCGGCTCCCGTGAAAGTGACTTGGCTATTCAAATCCACCGGCGGAACATGCGCCCTTCACCCTCCCGCCTTCCGGGATGTTTCCAATTCCTGTTTCACATTCGCCACCAGGCCGCCGCTTTGCATGATGCGCCGCATCACCGGCGGCAGGGAAGCGCCTTGATACGTTTTGCCGTTGTGTGTTACCGTGGCGGTCGCGAGATCGACTCGCAATTCGCCGCCGTCTTGTACACTTTGATAAAAATCTTCATCGCGCAAAATTATAAAAGGTAATGCGTCATTCACAAGATTGCGTTTGTGGATATAAGCAAAACTTTTTGCAATCACCGCCTGCACGCCTGCGCCTTTCAGCGCCCACACGGCATGCTCGCGACTCGAACCGCTACCCCAGCCCTCGCCCGCGACGACGATATTTTCACCGTCAGCCACGCGCTGAACAAACTCCGGACGGAAATGATAAAACGCTTTTTGCCCAATTTCTTTAAGATCGGACAAATGGCAAAATTCCCCCGCAATCATGGCATCGGTATCAACGTGATCGCCGAAGACTTGCGCCCTGCCAGTAATCGGCGCAGAATGATTTTGCTGAATCGCCGCATCTTCCCTCGTACTGCCAGCAACGGCTTGTGGCCGCGGTTGCGTATGAATAACCGTCGGCATCCCATTTTGGGAGGCTGTGAGTTTTTGAAAACGCGCGCGATCGATCTTCTCAATCAACGGCCGCGGGTCGGCAATCTTCATGTCAAACGCCGAAGCGGCAACCGTCAATGCCGAAGACAGCCACGCAATGCTGCCTTTGCCCATGCGATTGTGAAAATTGCGATTTTGTGACGAAAGCCAGATTTCTCCCGGTAACGCGCGGTCACTCGCAATCCCCAGGCACATGCTGCAGCCGGGTTCGTTGATGCGAAAGCCGGCGAGGCGATAAACTTCGATGAGTCCCTTGTCCTGCAAATGTCCGGCGATTTCCAGACTGCCGGGCACAACGATGCGATTCGGTGAGTCTAGCGGCCGCTTGCCTTCTGCAAGTGCGGCTTCGAGCAACAAGGCCGCAAGAATCAACTCTTCTTCCGTGGTGGTGCAGGCGCCGATGAAACAGCCGTCAAGTTTTTGCCCGGCCGTCTCGGCAATGTTGAAAACATTATCCGGAGAAAACGGCTTCGCCACCTGCGGCAGCAAGCCCTCGAGATCGATGCGAAAGCTCTCGACATAATTCGCATCTTCATCCGCGGCAAACCACCAGCCGCCTTCGCGAAACTGCGGCTCGCGGCGTTGTTGCATCGTCTGCACGACGCGGGCATCCGCCGGGAAAATGCCGTTGAGTCCGCCGAATTCGGCGGTCATGTTTGCAATCGTGAATCGAAAATCGGTGGAGAAATCTTCGAGATGATCGCCAGTGAACTCAACCGTGCGTTCCATCGCTACCGTATTGCGGCCGAGCTGGCCGAGAGTTTTGAGAATGACGTCTTTGCCGGTAATGCCAAAAGGCAGTTTGCCGGCGTAATGCACGCGTATCGCCTCCGGCACTTGAATCCACGAAAAGCCCCGCACCATCGCCGCGACGATATCCGAGCCGCCCAAACCGATCGCCAACGCCGCCATGCCGCCGTGCGAGCTGGTGTGGGAATCGGCGCCCAGCACGATTTCACCCGGCCGCACCAGTTGGCGAAAAAACTCCGTGTGCATGATGGTTTGATTGGCGTCATAAAAATATTTGAGCCGGGCTTCCCGCGCGAAGCTGCGCGAAAGCTGCACGAGACTCTGCGTGCGCTTGTCGCTGGCGAGGGTGTTTTGATCGACGGTGTGATCGAGCGCGAGATAGAAGCGATCTTTGTTGAATAACGGCGGACGGCCGAGCGCTTCATACGTCATGTTCATGCCGTTCCACGCCAGCTCGCTCGCGATCGTCCAATCCACCGCGATGGCAAGAATATCGCCGGCTTGCACATAGTTTTTCTCCCAGCCGAGCGCGTGCTGCAGGAGAATTTTTTCGGTGAGGGTCATCGGTTGAGATAGAGTCATTGCCAAGAGATCGTTTTGATACAGATGTTATTTTATCTGGGAGTAGACAATCATCAATCCCACGAAAAAAGGTTTTCTTCTGTCGCATGAAGCTGCCAGACCGATAGCCCCACTTGTGATACACGAACAATGCTGCCCATTCGCTTGGCACTCGTGTCAAATCTTTCGTGATGAAGCAAGCGCCGAACAAATGCGGCTGCTTCATATTGCCACACATCCAAATAGATCAAGCAGTATTGTGCGTGACACTGTTTACGCTTATAAAAATGAAAATCCAATGAGAAAAAAGTGGGGCGGCGAAGCTGTAACAATAACGTTATGATGTCATCATCCTTGATGCCTCGGCGGCCAATCTCATAGCCGACTTGACGAAACCGGATTCGCCAGCTTCGTAAAAGCAGGCGCTGGCTTTCAGGAAAGTTCTCGTCGAGAACGATCATGCGGATATCGGCTCCAGCACGTATTCATTAGCATGTTTGACGAACGCCTGATTTGCTAGGTTGACAGCTTCGGCGATAGCTTCCTTCGAGATGCCGCCTTGCCACTCAGCGACAATCGTTTCCCAAGCCATGCCGTGTGCAACCTGATCCAGAACTTGCCAAACCATAATGCGTGTGCCGCGAAAAGTCGGCTGACCGTGACAAATCTCGGGATCGCTGACGATATGGCGGCTGATGACTTTTTGTTTCATGGTATCACTCTTTTCAATTGCATTTGATTCATGCGAAAGCAGTTGATCCGTGAGCAATTTTGTCGAGAATATAAAATCATCCCACACACAATGCAACGCCAATATTGCCGTGCAATATTGCTCATTTTTCCTCATCACCCGGCCACACGGCGCCCAGCCAATCCTCATAAATCTTCTTCTGCAACTCCGTGGGATTGTCGCGGTGTTTGACGGTGAATTCCGGAATTTCTTCTGCCTGCAGCTTCACCTGAAACTCGCGCAATTGCTCGGCGCGGAAAACTGTGAGGCGAATTGTGTCTTCGGCTTTGAAATCCGAGAGACGATCCGTCAACTGATTGGAACGCACGCGATAGCCTTCGAGCGCCACCAACTCATCCCCCACATTCAAACCGGCTTCATAAGCCGGTGAACCGGCAATAACCGCTGTAATCATCGCCTGCCCCTCGCGCTCGCGGGTTGCAATGCCGAGCCACAGCTTCGCCGGATTCGATTGGCGTTCCTGCACTTCCAGGCCGGCATAAGCCAAAAACTTTGCAAAATCGATTTCTGCCGTGCCCCGAACATATTTTGAGAAAAACTCATCGAAGCTGCCCTCCCCCACTTCTTCCACAACTTTTTGAAAATCCGCCGGCGAAAAACCAAGCCCTTTGAGCGGAAAACGCTTGTACATTTCGCGCATGACGCGATCGAGCGAGCCGCGATTCTCCGAGCGCTGCCGGATTTCGAGATCGAGCAGCAAGCTCACATCGCCGCCTTTGTCATAATAACTCACCTCGCGATTCTGTCCGTTCTCGGAAGGTTTCCAAAATTTGACCCAGGCGTCGAAGCTGGACTCTTCCAGCGATTGAATTTTACGCCCAGGGCGCTGGCGATCGTTGCGAATCATGTTGCCCAAATCGGTCAACACGCGATTGACCGAATAAAAACCGGCGCGCCGCATCAACAGCATCGTATAGTAATCCGTCGTGCCCTCGGAAATCCAAAACGAGGGGCTGTAATTTTCTTTGGTGAAATCATACGGATTGATGCCCGCCGGGCGCAATTGCTTGACGTTCCAAGTGTGAAAAAACTCGTGCATCGACAAACTGGTAAACCTGTCGTAGCCCGTGTCGGTGCGAAAACCAAAAGGATTGATGCCCATGATCGTCGAGTTGATATGCTCCGTGCCGCCGCCCATGCCCGGCGCGCTGTGCACCATGAAGGTAAAATGTTGGTAAGGCAATTCACCCCAAAACTTGAAATTGGTCTCAACGACTTTGCGCAGGCGCTCGAGCAGCTTGTCTTTCTCCCAATTGCCCTCGCCAAAAATGCTCAAATAATGCTTCTTGCCTTCAAACTCGAATTCGAAATCCTGTTGATTGCCGATTTCGAGCGGGCAATCGACGAGGTAATCGAAACTCGGCGCGTGAAAGTGATTGGTTTTGCCCGGCACGCGATCCAGGCCGGTGCTGACATGCCAATCGCCGTAAGGCTTGACGTGCAGCGTGAGCGGTTGATTGCGGTATTTTTCGAGATACATGAACACCGCGCTGCCGTCGACAAAAGCATGTTGATCGTTCAAGCCGCGCGTGCGCAGGTTGAATTCATTCGCATAGACTTTATAACTGATGCTCACTGTAGCCTGGCCATCGGTTTTCACGCGCCAGGTCATTTTGTCGATCTTCGACCACGGTAATTTTTTGTTGCGATCGTTGCCGGCGTAGGCCGTGAATTCCTGCACGCCGCCGGCAAAATCAAGAATCACGTAACGGCCGGAGCGCCACACCGGCATGATGAAATCGAGCTGGTTTTCATTTTTGTTGATTTGAGCAACGGTGAAATCGACTTCGAATAAATGCGTATGCGGCTGCGACATGCCGAGTTGATAGTGCAGCGTGGGGGATTCTGCGAAAAGTTGCGTGCTCATGAAGGCAAATCCTATTGTAACAATGCGGAAGATGGATGATCTGAAATTCATGCGCTTCCTTGGGTCAGAGATGAATGATGGCGTATTTTGCAGCATCTCAGAGCTTGTGAAAAATCAACAGCGGTTTGGGGCAAGCAATAACTCTTAACAGTGATGCAATGCCCAGAGATCGAGTATTATTCGTGTGGTGAAATTCCGCACGCGAGGGGTGTATGAGTTTTGGGTCTTGAAAATTTCCAAGACAAGCATCCCGCGCCAGGCATGTACAATTCATCCCGCCACACCCGCAAACCATCCCGCTTCCTCACGCCGGGCGAAACAATTCGCGTACCACCGGCTTGTCTTTGTGGCTGTAGCTAATGATAACGTCGTATTCCAATGGCGTTGTCATGCCTAAAAGTGAATTGTGACGGATGTTCTATCGATCTCAACGAAGCTATGTTGTTCAAATGCCTCCACGATTTGTGCGAGATTCTGCATGAACAATGTCTCCAACTCGGCATTCTTGATGTTGCCGGTTGAAACCAATAACAATTGGTAGGGCTCACCTTGAAGGATCAAGGAGTCAACGAATTCTCCATCTTTGCTGACAACAATACGATTTTCGCGCAAGGATAGCTCTCTGATCTCTGAATCAGGTGTTCTATTCCTCAACGGCAGGTCAAGGGTATGCAGGACATCGTGACCGAAATCCCGCATTCGATACGCGAGTCGGCGAGGCAGTTGTGCATCTACGAGAAAGTTCATACCAAAGCCGCTTGCATGCGTTTGACCTGCGTTAGTCGGGTCGCAAATACCAATGCCGCGCGTATGTCGTCACCCTCAAGGTCCTCGTAATCTGCCAAAATCTCATCGGTTGTCATTCCGGAGCTGAGCAACTCCAAAATCATTTCAACCGGGTAACGCAGCCCACGTATGCACGGTTTCCCGTGACAGATTCCTGGATCGATGGTAATGCGTTCGGACAGCAATTTCGCGTGTTCTTGATTTTGTTGAATCATGACTTCTCCTAATTGAAATCAACCTTCAATGGCCGCGGCACACATTCATCAAGCAAGACTTTCATGATAGTGACTCATGAGATATTCGCGGCCCGAAGCTTCGAGAAATTTTATGACTTGCTCTCTTTTTACAGCGGGAAAATGATCCAAAAATATCTCGATAGCATATCCCCCTCCAAATAATCAATAAGATTCTTGACTGGCACACGCGTGCCTTTAAAGACCGGGGTTCCGCTCATGATCTCCTTGTCTATCGTGACAATTTCCGGAAGCAACATAAGAACCTCCTATGATAATTTTATCGTTTCACGCATCCCGGTGCACGGTCTCCGGCGAGAAGGCCGGCACACACACGGCGTTGGGCAAGGCCGCGGCGACACAGGCCGCATAGAAGCGGGCGCCCTTGGCGGCGAAGAGGATCAGCGCCGAGGCGTTGGTCGAGAGGTTGAGCGCGTAGGCCACGACCTGGCGCGACTCGTTGATGTCGTTGGCGCCGAACCACTCGATGAGCCAGGGGCCCTGTGAAGGATCGATGAGTTCGCCCAGTCCGAACGAGCCCTCGCCTTCGAGGTAAACGCCGCTGGAGGTGAAGTAGTAGTAAAAGAGCGCGTCGCCGCGGTCGTTGATCGCCGTGGCG
>SZPB01000191.1 GCA_030263535.1 Cytophagia bacterium CHB2 | reverse complement strand
AAAACAATCGCAAAAAAGGGGGACGTCAGGGCTAGAACTCTCCGGCAAGCCGTGTTCATGATGTCGCTCTCCGTGTGATAATTGATTATTTTCAATTATTAATTGACAATTGTTAATTGATAATTGCCAACTTAGAATCGCCAGGCATACTGAATCTTTACCGGCAGCTCGTTAGAAACAAATTCCCAACGATTGTCGCTGACCCGCCGGACCATGTTGTGATTGTAGACCAGGAAAAGATCGCCGAGCGGGTTAAACGTCCAGCGCAGCTTGTTGTTGGAACCCAGCTCGCGGCTCTGCGTGTCATATTGCGTCAGGCTGCTGAATTGCAGGTTGGGGGAGAAATTCAGTTGAAACCGCAAACCGAACAATTCCTCGGTAAAATCAGTCTCGGTAAATGTTTCTTCTTCTTCATCGAACGCGGTTGCTTTGCCGGTATTGCGCTCACCGCTGAATTCCAGCGTGAGAAACGACGAGGGTTTCAGCGTCAATGCTCCCTCCAGGGTGTTCAAATCACCATTGTAATAATTGCCGGCCTCCCAGCGGATGGCGGCGCTGAGCATACGCTTCTGCGCTGAACGTGCTTCGACAGCGTAGCGCGTCCACTCATAAGAGCCGGTGGCAATGTCCACGTCATTAGCAAGCTCGAAAACTTCCGGCGGCCGGTCGCCCTGTCGCAGCAAGCTGGCTTTAATATTATCGCCGCTCTCAAAGAGCCAGTCGAGCGGTGTTATGAGCAGGTCATAACTTTCCCACTCGGAATTATTCCAAGTATTGAACAGCCGGAAGGAGAATTCGTGCGTCATCTGGCGCACCAACGACCAGTTGGGCCGCGGCTTGTAATCACCGGTGAAATCCCACAGATGAATATTCCGGCGCGGCACAAACCCGAGTGAGGGATCGAAGCCCGGGCCAATGCGAATCGTAGTGAAGTTGACGTCGAACAAATCATTGGGATAATCGATACGCAGACCGTAGGCGGATTTATCGCCTTCCAAATCTTCGCGATTGTTGAGCAGGCCCCACACACCGATCAACAACGTTTTTTCATTCATGAATTCCGAAGTGCGAAAGGTGAAATCAACGCCCGCGGACCAACTGTCGGCGCGGCCCTGTTGATCGCCGAAGGTGGCCAGCATGCCCAGCGAAGACTCTTCCAACACGTTTTGTTTAAGGCGAAACGCCCCCATGGTTGCCTGCCCGACTTCAATGGTGGTGTCCTCGGTCGCGGCAAATTCCTCTACCTTGCGAGTATTGGCGACGAGCGCGCCTAGGTTGGAGTTGCCGACACGGCCATTGATTTTACCGCCAACGTTGATGGGAATCGGCGCCTGATCTGCTTCCGGGTCGCCATAAAGGCCGATGCGGCGGGTAAAGAACGGCAAGATGGTGTCTTCGTCCAGGCCGATGCCGAACTCGAAAATATCTGCGCCTTCCAAAAAGAAGCTGCGTTTTTCCGGGAAGAAAACCGGAAAGCGGCTCAAGTTGATTTGTCGGACATCCACTTCGGTTTCGGCAAAATCCGTGTTCACCGTCAACGCCGACAAAAGATTCGATCCCAGTTTTTGGGTGATGTCCAGGCTAAAGTCCCCCTCTGTTTCCGTGCTCGCGCCTGGCTCAGGTTTGCGGCCTCTGCCGACCACGGCCGGACGAATGCTCAACCCCACGCCCAGATCGAATTCGGGCAGATCTGTGAGAATTCCAGCGCGGCTGGTTTGATAGATTTCATAGTCGCGCTTGGCGCTGGCCCAACGGCTGGTTTCCTGTAACCGTTCCACGCGACGCTGCACGTTGAAACCCCACTCGGTTAGGCCTTTTTTGAAACTGAGACTTTTGATCGGAATACGAATCTCGGCGGACCAGCCGGCATTATCGCGCGAGGTTTTGGCATCCCAAATCGTATCCCAATCGCCATTCACGTCTTCCCCCTGCTCGATCACCAAGCCCTCGGAACGCGCGCCGTTGGGATTGACTGAAAAGACGTATCCAGAACGGCCATCAAGAAACGTGTCAAACACGATCACAATGTGATCTTCCTGATATTCATCTTCGAAGGCAACATCCCGGGCTTTGGAAAAAGCAACGATGCCTTTCGGTTCGCTATCGTAGCAGCGCACGCCCACGACGATTTCTTGAGCATTAGCCAACACTCTGACAACCGTGCGGCCTGCGGGAGTGCCGCCCTCTTCCGGTTCGATGGTAACGAGGTTGGAAATAGATTCGGCACCCTCCCACCAGGACTGGGTGTCTGACGTACCTTCAAGCTTGAAATCGGGCGCCAGAACACCGGCGCGCAAGGTGGGGCGAATGCCGGCAACCGGTTCTTCTTCGCCTTCTGCAGCAGGAATGGGGCTAAATTCTTGTGAGCCGACGAATTCCAGGCTTTCCGGCTCGGCGAATCTGATCCACCGAAACAGCGAAACGGTATAAGTTTCTCCGGCAACCAAGGGATCGGCGGGCACATCTTCCAGCGCATCGGGCGGATGAACGCCGTAGCGAATCGGCGAGCGGTAGGTGTCGGTGCCCTCCGTTTCCGTGCCCCAGAGCTCTTTCTCGCCCTGCTCGACCACCAGACGTCCGATCGGAATGTCTGGCACCCAGGAAAATGTTGGGGCCATGCCGCTGCTAATCGAAATGGTGACTGTGTTGCTATCCGTTTGTGCCCGCGTGACGCCCGCCAACAGAAGAACGAAGGTCAAGCAAAAAAAACTCAGCACAAATCTCTTGAAATACATTTTCTAACCTCGCGCTTGGGGTTCAGCCAAAAATAATTTGCGTGTCAGTCGTTGCGGTGTTGTGATCACGCGGTGAAGGGCCAAAGCAATCGAGAAACTTAAAAACCGACACAAGCCCATCACGTGGGCAAATTTGCACGTTATCTTTGAAATGGAATAAGGAGACTTGGGTCTAACGACTCGTCCTGAGAGGCTAGTAGGAATGGCTATTGGCCGAGCGACGATTATCAAAAAATCAACCGATTGCGGATAATCTGTTTTTCCGTCGACCGGCCAACATGGTCAATGCTAGAACTTTTTCAGAGGGCATCTAAGAGGGATGCCGTCCGTCCTCCTTGGCTTTAAGATGATACAGGGCTTCATCACCATAGCCGATTTTCTCTAAAAGACCGTTGCCGGTTAATTGGCGCAAAACTTTCAAGAGGGTCTTGATTTCAACGCGAACTTGCTGACGCATGACCCACCACTCGGCAATACCCTCCAACGTATCCGAGGCCTGGGGATGCTCGGTAAGATACTCGAGAATGGCATCGGTCAGTTCCTTTTCGCGCTGGTGTTCATCCTTGTTGAGCTTCAATGAGTTGCGCATGGGTTGTTCAAGGTTAACCCGGTCCTTATTAAGCGTTGCTGGCGCAAATGGTTCTTTTGAATTGTAAGTTCTCATGCAAAGATGCAGCCAAAATTTTTGTGGCTCACGAGAACCGTATTTTCAATAGCTTAATAAGGATCATCTCGGGCATAGGTTAAGGGGTAGGCCAAGAGACACCCGCAAAGCTGCATTTTTGATTTGGTGATAAGTTGTTTATTAGAAAGCAGTAAAATCGTTGGGTTAAAAATCACCCACCATGTGAGGAAATTTTCACCCAATCAGCAAAGCAACCAAATCATACAAAACATACATGGGTCAATCTGGGATTTCATGATATCTTAATGTTTTGGACAAGCAGCGTTCGGCCATCAGGCGCGCAAAGTTAGAATAAAATTCTGAAAGTTTTCGCCCACGGAAACGAACTCCCACCAAAAAGGCTTTTGCTTTTTTTGTGGGAGCTCAGCTTTTGTGGGCAAAGTCCATAAAGCTGCTCGAAGAGCCTCAATTTTCAGCTTGTCTGGAAAGCGGTCAAAAATACTTGGGATTGATCTGGTATTTTTTGAGCAGCTTGCCGAGATCGCGGCGTTCCTTGCCTGCGGCCAGCGCGGCTTGCGTGACATTGCCGTTGTAATCGCGCATAAGGCGCGTGAGATAATCCCGCTCAAACGCCTCGATCACTTTTTGCTTTTCGGCTTTGAACGAGCATACTTCAGCGTGGGGGGCAACGACTGAGGCATGCCGGCTTGCGGTCAGCGCGGGAATGCCCAAATCTTCAATCTCAATTTTGTTGTCTTGACAAAGATGAATGCCGCGAATGACGGCATTCTCCAACTCTCTGACATTGCCCGGCCATTCATAAGCGCGCAAGGCCTCCTCAGCCGAGGGCGAGAATTGCAGGAACTGTCGATCCGGATAAGCATGCTTTTTCAAAAAATGGCAGGCCAGCGGCAGGATGTCTTCTTTGCGATCGCGCAAAGGCGGCAAATTGATGAACAGCACGCGCAGGCGATAGTACAAATCCGCGCGAAAGCTTCCGGCTTGCACCAATTCATCCAGCGGCGCATTGGTCGCCGTCACGATCCGCACATCGGCGGATTGTTCCTCGCTGGCTCCCAGGGCGCGATATTTTTTTTCTTGCAGCACGCGCAGCAGCGACACTTGCGCTTTTGCGCTCAGGGCTTCGATTTCATCTAGAAAAAGCGTGCCCTTGTCGGCTTGTGAAATCACGCCTCGCCTTTGCGTGTGCGCATCGGTAAAAGCGCCGCGTTCGTGCCCAAAAAGCTCGTCTTCCAACAGCGTTTCAGGAAACGAGCCGCAGTTTACCGGGATGAAGGGGAATGCAGCCCTGGCGCTCAGGTAGTGAATGGCGCGGGCGGCCAGCTCTTTGCCCGTGCCGGTTTCGCCGGTAATCAAAATGGTGGCGTCGCTTTTGGCAATCGCCGGAAGTGAGGCAATCGCCTTCAGAAAAGCCGGGGCATCGCCAATCAATTTGGCAAGAGCCTGGGTGTCGCGCAAGCGGTCGAGCAAGCTTTTCATAAAATAAAATACCTCCGCAGTCAGCGAAAAAACAATCCGCCGATGCTGACATGCTGAACGTGTAAAAATTGAGCTTAGTATATCCTACAGGGTCGGATGACTTTCCTGGTCAGAGCACAAACAACTCTAGTTGCATAATTAGTCATGAAAGCCCAAAATCTCGTCCATTCATGCTGACAAGATTAGAGTGTTTCATGCTCTGTTTTATATATAGGTAAGGACAGAATTGCAGTCGAGGCGCCAACCAGGATGGCGCTTTATTGATCCGCAAAAAAATTGCTGTGCTGCGTTCGCCATAACGGTCTCCGGATTGCCATTATTGTTGCAAACGCCAAGAGTGCCCAAAGGGCAACAACTCTTTAGCTATTTGTTTTTGTTAGAAATGCAGGATAGAAGAATGCTTTTTTCGCACGCTTAGGAAAATAATTACGTGAATGTAACTATTAAAGCTGAATCGTAGCTTAAAACTGGGGGGAAAATCAAAATAAACCCAGGAGGCAGGTTCAAAAACCAAAGAATTAATCCTGTCTTAACCTGACAGAGACGAGCCGCAGACAAACAAGGGCAACCGCGAATGAGCGCGAATTGAAGCAAATAAGAGGTTAGCGTTTATTCGCGTTCATTCACGGTTTTAAAATGTTTGCTGCATAAGCAAAAATTTTATCCCGAAAAGCCGGGAGTGGATTTTCAGGCAAAAAAGTAACAGAGCATTGTGGGGAATATCATTGCTTGGGGTGATGGATGAGGCAAACGAGACTTCCGTCAAGCCATGACAGCTTCAAACTTGCCTGGTAAGCTGACGCGCACGGTCGTCCCTGCGCCGGGAGAGCTGGTGAGATCGATTTTGCCGTGGTGAGCCGTAACGATCCATTTGCAAATTGCCAAGCCCAAACCGCTGCCCCCGGTCGAGTTCGTGCGCGATTTGTCGGCGCGATAGAAGCGATCAAAAATATGCGGCAAATCTTCAGCGGATATGCCTGCCCCAGTATCGCTAATCGTGAACACAACGTTGTCCCGGGATTTTCGCAAAGCCAGCACGATTTTTCCTTCACAGGTATACTTCAATGCATTATCGCACAGATTCAACAGCAAGCGGCGCATCAGCAGCTCGTCGCCCCAAAATTCCAACGCCTCGCACGTGCGCAGCTGCAAAGACAAGGCGCGGCCTTCGGCGAGGATTTGCAGGTCTTCAAAAATCTCGTGAACGAGAGCGTCAAATCGAAAGAGTTTTTTCTTGAAGGGGTAATTGCCGGCATCCGACCGCGCCAACAGCATGAGATTATCGACAATCCCGCCCAGCGCAATGACACGATCGAGCATTTTTTGCAGGAAGATGCGCGTGTCATCCGAAAGCTTCTCGTCCTGATAGGCTAATTCCAAATCGCCGCGCAAAATGGCAAGCGGCGTGCGCAACTCATGGGCGGCATCTTGCGTGAATTGTTGCAGGCGCTTGACGCCCTCTTCCAGGCGCGAGATCATGCGATTGAGCGTCGCCACCAGCGCGCCGAACTCATCCTTGCCGGCATAATCCTGCAAGCGTTCTTGAAGATTGGCCACCGAGATGGATTCCGCCGCACGGGCGGCAAGAACCACCGGGCGCATCGCCATTTTTGCCAAAATCCAGCCCCCGCCGCTGGCCAGCAACACGGATAACGGCACAACCCATAACAGAACTTGCCCCGTTTTCTGTGCCACTTTGAAGATGGTGTCATTCTCCACGCCCACGGCAACCCTTCCCCAGTCGCGGTGAAAAACGCGCACGCGGTAACGATTCCCGGCGATCTGCACATCGTAATTTCCGGTTCCCTGCTCCAGAAAACCAAACGGCAAAAGCCGGTCGATGTTTTTCAAGCCACCGCTGTAATAACGTTTTTCTGCGCCGTGTTCGAGCCGCAGCAGGGCGAATTGGCGTTTCAAGCCGTAGCGTTCCTCCAAATCCTCGGGCAGTTCGGCGAGCAACGAGTCATCTTTTTCTGCTGTCGCCTGCAACAATGGCTGAAATTCGGTTTCAAACAGGGTCGAAACCCAGGTTTCTTCGGTGAGCAATTTATCGTGCGCTTCATCGCTGAGTTGTTGGTGCAATTCCAGGGCAAGAATGCATAACACCAGCGTCAACACGGCAAAAAAGGCGAGCGTATACCAGAGCATGAGGCGCGCGCGAAGGGTCAGCGTCATGCGTCTGGCTCCCGAATGACATAACCGCTGTGGCGCACGGTGTAAATCAAACGCGGCCGGCCGCGCTGCTCCAATTTGCTGCGCAACCGCCGGATATAAACCTCAATAAGATTGAAGTCGCTGTTGAAATGATAATCCCAGACGTGTTCGGCAATCATGCCCTTGGTCAGCAGGCGGCCTTTGTTGCGCAGTAGATATTCCAAAATCGCGTGCTCGCGCGACGTCAGCTTAACGCGGGTTTCACCCCAGCGCACCTCGTGCGTTGCCGTATCCATCTCCAGCTCGCCCAGAGTCAACACACAAGATTTGGCTTGAGATTGCCGCCGCAGTAACGCGCGCACGCGCGCGCACAGTTCGGCCAGGGCAAACGGCTTGCCCAGGTAATCATCCGCGCCCGCATCCAGCCCCTTGACCCGATCCGTGACGTTGTCACGCGCCGTGAGCAAGAGAATCGGCGTTTGCAAGCCCTGCTTGCGCAATTCCCGGGAAACCGCCAAGCCGTCTTTTCCCGGCAGCATGATATCCAAAATGATCAAATCGTAGGTTTCGCTCAGAGCCATTTCTTCGCCGGTTCGCCCGTTGTGAGCGACATCAACGGCATGAGAATCCTGCAACATGGCACGGCGTACCATATCCGCCAAGTCTTTTTCGTCTTCGATAATCAGAATACGCATGGTCGTCTCGCCGCCAAATCGGGATACGGTCTACAATGTAAAAAACGGGCAAAGGGCACGAGCCAAATGCCGGCCCGGGATAATGCGAAATAGTAGTTGTGAGAGAAATGGGATCGCGCGAAGATTACGTTTTAAAAATAAAAATACCTCTGCGTTATGCTCAGGTTCACAAGTCTGTTGTCGTCCGCTGGAAGTAGTGCTGTTGTTCTCGCAAGCGAGAACCTGATCATCGCCTTGCAGCGAAAATCGAATGTCAAATTAGGGAGTTTTGAAAAGAAAACAGAAGCGTCGCCATGAGGAATAAGAAGCGACGCCACTCTATTTAAAAGAAGCAACCAGAAGCAAAAAATTATGCCCCTCATGCGGGGGCATTCAATACGTCAACTTTGTACTTAACGTGGCTTGCTAATTTTTATTTTGTGATACTGATTTTACAAATTTGTGACAAAGTAATTAACGATTTGTAACAAAGCAAGAGATTTTTTTAGGGGTCATTAATTTAATTTTTAGTTACTCTCAACAAGCTTGTCCGCCTAAAATAAAGAAACCATCCGTAGATGGTTTCTTGATGGACATGAATGCCCGGCAACGTCTGGCCGCTTCTTTTGCCAAAAAAGACGGCCTCAGCATTTTAAAAATAAAGAACGTGTGCCAGTTTGGATCAGATAAAGTGCTATCCCGCTTCGCCCTTAATTTTCAAGGCTTTGCTCTTCACTTTCAGGAGTTTGTGTCTCCAGCATTCTCATCTCAACCAACTCCAGTTGACCGGCTTCGCCGGCAACTTTCTTTTCCAAAATAGCATTCCCAACATCCTTGGAATAAAACTTATGCTCAACCACTTCCGGCTCAAGCGGAGTCCAATCTTTGGTTTGAAGGCAGTCAGCGTAGGTTCCCAATCCGATGGTCACAGATTCGTTTAAACTGAGTACTTGTCCCATGTCTACAGCCTCACCGGGCAGAAATTCCTGGCGATACGCCTCGTTGACCTGCGGATTGGCTTTCATGACGATTCCGGGCTTGGCACCATTCACACCCGCTTCCCAGGAACCGTTTGTGTTCACGACTTCGCCGTCTTCGATTTCTTTGGAGTCTTCCCCAAAGTACCAGACGTTTCCATCTTTATCCTGCGCGAACCAATCGAAGGTATCTTCCACGAGCTCGCCCTCGACCCACTCGCGCGCATGAACCACAGTGGTGTTGACTCCCAAAATCGTCTTGGTTTCATTGGTGACTTCAACCTCGACTCTTTCGGTTTTGCCATCCTCGTCCTTGCCTTCATAAACCCACACCCTGCCGGGCGTGAGATTGAAATAGGGGTTGTCGATCGCGGCGACGAAATTGGCCGGGTCGATGACGGGGTTATAATCTTCGCCGTTGTTGTCGTTGATCACAATCTCATAACTGCCATTATGAGCAGACGCCGTAGCATCGGCGCCGTCTTTCTCCTCGGCACTTTCCTGATTCTTCTGACATCCTGCTAATGACAGTGCGAGAAAACCGGAAATAAAGCAAAATGATCGCACGGGCGCACAAAACATCCTTTTCATGCTGAACCTCTCGATAATCAGTTGAAGGACTACGAATTTTGTCAAGACATACCGGCGTCCGATTTTTTATGCGTAACCCCGGCGTGGCATTCTTTTTTCAAACAAAATGGCGTTAAAAATTTACAATCACATTACCTTCGTTATGTTTTTGTATGTCAGGCCGGTCACAAGAAAAAAGCGCAAGGCATTTTCAGTCATGCCTTGCGCTTCGGTTTTACACTCGTTAGAATTCTTGACTCGCCGCGATTCCTTTTGAGATTTACAGCTCATCAGATTTAGACTTTGCGGCCTCGCGATTTTGCCCACGGCACGCCCAGCTCGCTCAAGAACACACTTTGTTGGAATGCCTCAAGCAGGTGTTGATCCAGATCGCGAATGCGATTGAAATTGCCCTTGGTATTGGGAGGAAACATTTCCCAATCTTCAACCTGGTCGATGAATTCCTTTGGCACGGTGACGATCTCGGGGCAGCTTTCGTGCATGGCCTTGATGGTGAGCGTGTGACTGCGCGCGATTTCGGGGGAACAGAGCGGTGCGGCGTCGTTTCGAATCGCGTGCACCAAATCCCTAAATCCTTCATAGCGCCACTTGTCATGCGTCTCATTGTTGAAGCGCTCTGTCGAGCCGCCGGCATATTCAATCAGCGTTTGACCGTTGTCACCCTCCCAAACCACCGAGCCCTTCTCACAAACGATTTTCATGAGCGGACCCAGCGGGCGCGCATTCGCGTGCGTGAGCAGCGCGTGGCAGTTCACCCCCTCCGACGTGGTGTATTTCATCTGCACTGTGTCGCAGCTTTCGATGGCATTGGCGCGATACAACTCGGCGCGCAACGCAACCGGGACTGCCGCCGTGTTTTCCGTCGCGGAGGCGAGATAAAGCATATTGAGCACGTAGTGAGCGTGCGCATTGTTCGCGGGACTGTCTAAAACCCAATCGCTGCCGAGCCGCAATTTTCCCGCCCATTCGTTGCGCGTGAAATACTGCCTGCTGCGCGGCCAGCCGCACAAGAGAGAAATCGACTGCACGCGCCCGAGCCTTCCTGCACAAATGCGCGCTTTGAGTTGCTGAATCGAGTGGCTGTAGATGTGTTGAAATCCCACCGCAAGTTTTCTGTTGCTGGCGTTACGAACCTGAATCAGCCGGTCAACCTCGGGCACCGTGGCGGCCAGCGGTTTTTCGCAATAAACGTGCAATCCCGCCTGCAAAGCCGCGCAACTCACCGGCACGTGTTGGTGAATGCCGATGGGAACGCCAACTACGTCGGCGAGATCAGTACCGTGCGCGAAGAAATCAGCGATGCTCTCGAACAATGTTACACCCTGCGACTGCAATGCCGCCGTGCGTTCGGGATTCTTTTTGCGATCTTCCGGCAGCGCGATCATGCCGGTGAGCCGGCCCAACCCTTGTTGCGCCAGCCACTGCACCGCATCCAAATGCACGAGGCCATAACCGCCGAGTCCGATAACAACAAAACGCAATGGTTCCATGGATTTTTTTAAATTGAATCGTTGCTCAATGAGATTTGTGCGACACATTCGCTGCATGCCGCGATGAATATATTCGCTCTCGCCCTAATCGCCAATGAAATTCTGCAAAAAAACCGCACGCGGTGATGATCGACCGAAACAGCAAATCTTTGCCGCCAAAGTAACCAGGAAACATGCAGCGGGATTCGCTACCTAAATAAACTAGTGTGCTGTAACCTTGAAAAGTATATCCCGCCGGGCGGGACGACATCTCGAGCGGGTGCTCCTGCAAATTGAGGTGACAGTCCACTCGTGACGCAACCGCAAGTTAACCAGGAGTCAAAAAAGGAGCGTGCATGAATACCAGAGTAACCCCTGAACAAATTCAAGCCTATCAACGCGAC
The DNA here is from genome assembly GCA_030263535.1 of Cytophagia bacterium CHB2. Lineage (NCBI taxonomy): Bacteria > Pseudomonadati > Bacteroidota > Cytophagia > Cytophagia bacterium CHB2. The sequence continues at coordinate 1,145 of SZPB01000191.1, read as the reverse complement.
GGTTATTTGATTTTGGAGAATTTCTTGACGCCTGCAGAAGTGGAGGAAATCATCGCCGCGGTGTCGGAAGCCGTGAACCAAATGGGCAAGCAAAAAGTCGCCGGTGAGGGCAACAAGGATTTGGTCGAGGGCGAATCGTTCTACGACAAAGTATTCGTGCAGCGCCTGAATTTGTGGAAGATCAATCCCACCATTAAGAAATATTTTCTCAGCCCGGAGCTGGGCCAAATGCTGTGCCAGCTCACCGGCGCTTCAGGCATGCGGGTGTGGCACGATCAAACCCTGCAAAAGCAGCCCTGGGCCAACCCCACGGCCTGGCATCTCGACAACCCCTACTGGTCTTTTCACTCGCCGCAAGCGATCTCAATTTGGATCGCGCTCGATGAAGCGACTTTGCAAAACGGCTGCATGTACTATCTGCCAGGCTCGCACAAACTCGCACGCTACGACAATGTTGACATCGGGCAAAACATGGATGCCCTATTCAAATATTATCCCGAATTCAGAAACCTCGAGCCGGTGGCGGCTGTAATGAAGCCCGGCACCGCGGGCTTGCACAACGGTTTGACAGCGCACGGCGCCGGTCCCAATATGACGCCGCGCTGGCGCCGCGCCATGACCTGCGCCTACATGCCCGAGGGCGCGACCTTCAACGGCAATCAAAACATTCTATCGAAAGAACAGGTCGCCAAACTCAAAGTCGGCGATCCCCTGAATGACGACAGCCAGAACCCGCTGCTCTGGCCGAAAAAGTGAAGCAAAGGTCTCGGCCATGCTGCCCGGCATTTGCTTGCGTGCAATATCGGTACAGTGCGTGTCAATTGAAGGAATCCTGTGGAGTAGCGGCGCGGAAAGGGATATTCACAAGATTCTTACAAAATGACATAAACGTTTCTGGTATCTCAATCACGATCCTTCGCATTCCGAATGCTTGAAATCAAAACCCCCTCCGGCGTTTGGGAAAAGTTCTGCGCACAGATTTTGGATTTTCTCAAAGCTGATCTCATCACCATGCCCATCGAAGGTACACGCGTGCGCGGCTTTCGCTCACCCGATACGCCAGCGTTGTGGATCCGCGATCATTCCGACACACTGCGTGGCGGGAAATACTTCGAACCGGACATGCAGAGTGCAGTGAATTGCTT
>SZPB01000190.1 GCA_030263535.1 Cytophagia bacterium CHB2 | reverse complement strand
ATATTTTGGGAAGAGGTTTTGCCGGTGCCAAAGGTATCGACGCAAATCGAAACCGGTTGCGCCACGCCGATGGCATACGCGACCTGCACTTCACAGCGGTCGGCCAAGCCCGCGGCCACAATGTTCTTCGCGACATGGCGCATGGCATACGCGCCGGAACGATCCACTTTCGTCGGATCTTTGCCGGAGAACGCGCCGCCGCCGTGACGGCCAAAACCGCCGTAGGTATCCACGATGATCTTGCGTCCGGTCAAACCGGCGTCGCCTTGCGGCCCGCCCACCACAAATCGTCCGGTGGGGTTGATATGATAGGCGACCTTGTGCTCATCGAGCATCGCGGCGGGTATGACATGCTTGACCACTTTCTCAATCACATCCTGCCGAATTTGTTCTTGCGAAACTTCCGGGTTATGCTGCGTGGAGACGACCACGGCCTCGACGCTGCGCGGCTTGCCGTCCACATAACGTACGGAAACTTGCGCCTTGCCGTCCGGCCGCAAATAAGGAAGAATGCCTTGCTTGCGCACCTCCGCGAGGCGCCGGCACAGCTTGTGCGCCAGCAAAATCGGCATCGGCATATATTCCGGCGTTTCATTGGAAGCATAACCAAACATCATGCCCTGGTCGCCGGCGCCCTCGCGATCAACGCCCATGGCAATGTCCGGAGATTGCCGGTCGATCGAAGTCAACACGGCGCAGGTTTCAAAATCATACCCAAAGCTGGCATTGGTATAGCCGATCTCTTTGATGGTGCGGCGCACAATGTCGGGCACATGCACGTAACAATCCGTGGTAATCTCGCCGCCCACGACGGCCAGACCGGTGGTAACGAAGGTTTCGCACGCTACGCGCGCTTTGGAATCTTGTGCGAAAATCGCATCCAACACGGCATCGGAAATCTGATCAGCGATTTTATCCGGATGGCCTTCGGTCACAGATTCCGACGTGAACAGCATTGCATTCATAGCTACTCCTTCATTCATGTTACCAGGATGCAAAAGCGATGAGGGGGACTGAGGGACTGGCCTTCGCCCGTTCACTCGCCAGCAAGCCGGTGAATTTCATCAATATTCCCGGCAATAATCGTTAGGTGGATTAATGGACAGCGGTAGATCACGCCAACATATCTTTAAACTTGTGCCGCATGAATGGTTTCACATAATCGTGAATTTCCTTGGAAGTTGAGAATTCCAGAACTTGATCGGCCAGTTCTTTCGCTTCATCAAACGAGATGTCGCGAATAATTTTCTTTATTTTTGGAACGTCGATCGGGTTCACGCTCAATTCGTCGATTTCCATGCCGACCAGCAGCAAGGTGGCAAGCTGGTCCGCCGCCATTTCACCGCAAACGCCGACCCACACACCACGGCGGTGCGCCGCTGTGATGACTTGCTGAATCAGCCGCAAGACGGCCGGCTGGAATCCCATCAACAAATGGGCGACACGGCCGTTGCCGCGATCCGCCGCCATCGCATATTGCGCCAAATCGTTCGTGCCAATGCTGAGAAAATCAACGCGTTCAGCAATCAAATCCGCCATAATCGCGGCCGACGGCACTTCGATCATCACTCCGATTTCCGTGTTCGGCTCGAACGGCTTTTTTGCTTTGGTCAACTCGCGCTTTGCTTGCTCGATCAGGGCCAGCGCTTTATCCAATTCATCGACGCCGGCAATCATGGGCAGCAAGATTTTGATATTGCCCAACACATTGGCGCGCAAGATCGCGCGCAATTGATCTTTGAACAGCTCGGGCTGATCGAGACAAATGCGAATGGCGCGCCAACCCAAAAACGGATTCGGCTCCGGCCCGCTTTTCACACACGCCGGAACTTTGTCCCCGCCCAGATCCATCGTGCGAATAATGACAGGATGCGGCTTCATTTCCTGCGCGATGCGATAATAGGTTTCAAACTGCAATTCTTCGGAAGGCGCTTCGACTTTGTCGAGGTAAAGATATTCCGTGCGAAACAACCCCACGCCTTGCGCGCCGTTTTCGCGCACGAGTTTGACTTCATCAGCAAACTCGAGATTGGCGGCCAATTCAATATCGCGGCCATCGCGCGTGCGCGCCGGCAAATCGCGCAAATATCCCAGCCGGCTGCGCGCTTCCAATTGTTTGACCTGTTTCTTCTGATACCAATTCAGCGTGTTTTCATCGGGATTGAGCAAGATCACGCCTTCGTCGCCGTCGATGATGACGCGGTCGCCCGTCGTGCAGCGTTTCGTGATCTCCTGCAAGCCGAGCACAGCCGGCAGGCCGTTGGAGCGCGCAATGATAACACCGTGGGAATTGATGCCGCCAAAATCCGTGGCAAATCCGCGGATTTTGTGGCGATCGAGCAATACGGCCAGCGAGGGCGCGAGATCTTCGGTGACAACGATTGCGCCGCTGGCGAGCTTGCTCAAATGCGCGCCGCGGTCGCCCTGCAAGTGGCGCAACACGCGGTGTTCAACATCCTGAAAATCAGTATCGCGATGGCTGAAAAATCCGCCTTGTTTCAGCAATTGGCTGACATAGTTCTGCATCAACTCATGAAACGCAAAATCAGCGTTGCAAGCCTGGCCACGAATTTCACCTTCCACGCGGCCAAAAAATTCCGGATCATTCAGAATCAGATGATGCACTTCGAAAATCTGTGCGGCAGCTTCGCCGGCTTGTTCCAAAGCAATGTTTTGGTCGAGCATGACTTCGTCTTTGGCCTTTTGCAGGGCCTCGCGCAAGCGCTCGATCTCGCGCGGAATTTCAGCCGCGGAGAGCTGCTGTTGCTCCACCACCGGTTTGTTTTCAAAGAAAACGAATGCGCGGCCAATGGCAATGCCCGCAGAGGCGGGCACGCCTCGCAAAATCACCTCGGCTTTGGGTTCAAACGTTTTCACAGGAACCAGTCGCATATCGTCACTGCTCGCCGAATTTGCTGTCAAAAAGATTGCTCAATTCGGTTAACGCGCTTTCCTCATCTTCACCTTTGACGGAGAGGGTTATTTCACTGCCGTAATTGGCAGCCAGCATCATCACACCCATGATGCTTTTGCCGTTGACCACCTGGCTCTCGCGCGTCAAAAACACATCCGCTTTGAATTTGTTTGCGGTTTTGACCAAAAGCGCCGCCGGGCGGGCATGCAATCCTAGCTTGTTTTGAACGCGAACTTTTTTCTCCAACATGGCGAATTTGCAATCATGCTTTACGGTGCAGAATCATCTGAACTAGATTTTGCAGCTCGGTTACGTCCGCGCCGAGCGCCAGCTCAGCCAAATTACGATTGGCTTCAGCGAGATGTGTACGCACAGCAAAAGCTGCGGCGTCGATTGCCCCGCTCTCACGAAAATGCTTTTGCACCGCGAGCAGGTCATCATCGTCGATCACCGGCTTGGCAAAGATTGCCCGCAGCGCCGCGCGTTGCTCGTCGCGCCCGTTTTCCATAGCATGCACGTAAAGAAACGTGCGCTTGTGCCGGCGCACGTCGCTGCCAAAATCTTTCCCCAAAACGGTTTGTTCCACGGTGATGTCGAGCAGATCATCCTGAATTTGAAAAGCCAGGCCAAGATGCTCGGCAAAATTTTTGAAGGCAAGAATCTGCGGTTTTGCGGCGTTTCCGAGGATTGCGCCAATTTGCGTGCAAATGGCGAGCAGACGCGCGGTTTTTTTCATGATCATGGTTTCATAGCGCGCCATCGTCACGTGATCGTCGTGCTCAAAATCCGCATCCAGCGCCTGGCCTTCGCAAATCTCCAAAATACCATTCGTAAAAATCTCGCTGATGCGGCCAAGTTGGGAGGTTTCAGTTTTCAGCAAGCTTTGATAGGCCAGCACCACCAAGCCATCGCCGGCTAAAATTGCGATATCGGTATTCCATTTACGATGCACCGTCGGCCGGCCGCGGCGGGTTTCGTCGCGATCCATGATATCATCATGCACCAACGTGAAATTGTGCATCAACTCCACTGCGGCAGCCGCCGGCAGCGCTTGTTGCGCCGAGCCACCGAGCGCGTCACAACTCAGCAGCAGCAACACCGGACGGATGCGCTTGCCGTTGCCTTCCATCGCATAACGGATAGGCTCGTAAAGGCTCGCCGGCTCGCCGCGACTGCTCCCGTTTCGAGAAGTCGACAGAAACGAAACGAGATACGCATTCACGAGATCTTTAAAAGCCGAAAATTTGCTTAGGTGTTGTGACACGGAAACATCCTAACGGAACAGGCCCCCGCTTGGCGTTTCAGGTTTGATGTGGACAAACTCGCAGATAGAAACGGGGGCAAGATCACTCGTTGTACTTCATAAAGCGCATATAAGTCGCGGCAAAAGTCGGCCAAAATATGCAAATACGCTTTGATAATCAAGTAAAAGTTCCGACGCATTTACACTCACAAAAACACAAACAGCCGCTGCCGGGGCACATACACCGCTTAATTCTGGCTCAATTCGGCTAATGCCGCAGGCTGGTTGGCGGCCAGATGGCCAACATCTGCATCTTCGAATTTCACGGATACGACTTTGGAAACGCCCTGCTCTTCCATCGTCACACCGTACAAATAATCCGCGGCCTTCATCGTGCCTTTGTTGTGGGTGACGCAAATAAACTGCGTGTTCTCGGCGAATTTGCGCAACGCGCCGGTGAAGCGGCCAATGTTGTTATCATCCAGCGGCGCATCAACTTCATCCAAAATGCAAAACGGGCTGGGCTTGACGAGATAGATCGCGAACAGCAGCGAAATCGCGGTCAAGGTTTTCTCACCGCCGGACAACAACGCCAGTGAACCCAGTTTTTTGCCTTTGGGATTTGCTTCGATGATAATATCGCATTCCAGCGGATCGCCTTCATCGAGGCGCAAATCCACAAAGCCATCAACAAAGAAACTTTTGAAGACTTGAATGAAATTCTCCCGGATCAACGAGAAGACTTTGCCGAAACGTTCATACGCCGTGTCATTGATGACCTTGATCGTTTCCTTCAGATTTTCCTCGGCCTTGATCAAATCTTCCTTCTGCGCGATGAGAAAATCGTGACGTTCCTTCTCTTTTTCATAATCCGTAAGCGCGAGCATGTTCACCGGCCCCATGCTCTTCAAGCGATTGCGCAGCCAATTAACCCGCTCTTCGGTGGTGGGGGCGTCAAATTCCAAATCCGGGGCGAGCGGATGGGCGGCGGCATGCTGCGCCAAATCGATTTCATAATTTTCGTTAATGTGCTTCACCAGGTTGGCGCGCTGCATATTCAGTTCGGCAATGCGCAATTCGTCATGATGGAGTTTTTCAGAAATTTCATCGCGCTCGCTGCGCTTCGGCCGCAACGCCCGTTCCTTGTCATCTGCCGCGGCTTTCTGCTCTCGAAAAGATTTCTCCAGCTCCGAAACGATGTCTTCAAGCTCCTTGCGCTCGGCGAAATCTTCCTGCAATTGCTCGCGAATCTCCGCAATGCGCGCGCTCAGATCTTTCTCTTGCTGCTCGGCCTGGCCAATTTCTTCTTCGCGGTAACGGATGCTCTCAAGAGTTTCTTGCTTGCTTTTGTCAGTGCGATTGATTTCCGCTTCGGTGTTGCGCAATTCGGCGCGCGCTTCCACGACTTTGAGATTGGCCTCATTGAACGCCTTCTCAGCTTCACGCAGCTTGGGATCCAGCGCTTCAATCTCGGCTGACAATTGCTGGTAAAGGCCTTCGGCGGTGAGTTGCAGCGATTCGCGTTCTTGCAATTGCGGCTGCACGTTTGCAAGCTGCAGGTTAAAATCGGCGTGCGTTGTGTCGAGCTGCTGCAAATCCTTTTCGTGTTGCGCCAATTCTTCGGCGGTTTTGGTGGCGCGAAACGCGGCCTGGCCGAATTCGATTTCGAGCTGTTGCCGGTCTTTTTCGAGCAGCTTGCGGCTTTGCGCGAGACGCTCGCCTTGCTCCAATAAATCACGCAATTCCCGCTCCGCCGCTTCTTGCCGATCCGTCAGTTCATCGACCTCGAGATCAAGATGTTCGACCTCGCTTTCCAGCGCGGCAATCTCTTCACGCCGGCCAATAATCGCGCTAATGGTTTTCTCCGAGCCGCCGCGAATCGGCCCCCAATTCGTCACCAATTCGCCGGCAGCCGTGACGAAGGCAAGCCGGCGTGACGTCTTGAATTCGGCCAAGCGTCGCGCGCTCGCCAGCGACTTCACGAGATAGAAATCCGCCAGCATATTGTTCATCAACGGGCGCATATCCGGCTCGCAATCAATCAATTCAGAAATTCGGCCAATAATGTCGTCCTCAGGCAAGCGCAAATCGCCGTTCGGCTCATATCCCCATTGCGTTCCCGTTGCCGGCAGAAATGTCGCAACGCCTTTCTCATTCTGACGCAGCAAATCGATGCCGTGAAATGCGCGATCATGATGATCCACCAACAATGCCATCGCCGCTTCGCCCAACGCGACTTCGACCGCGCGGCGATATGGCTCCGGAACCTTCAGACGGTCGCTCAACGTTCCCAGACAGCCTTCCGGCATGCCCCCCTCCAACAAGAGATGTTTGACGCCCTCGGGATGATCTTCGTAACTCTCCTGCACCTTGCGCAACAGGCTGGCGCGATCGCGTTGCCGCTGCACCTGCCCCATCAACTCCAACGCTTTTTGTTTGGCTTCGTCAATCCAGGCTTGCTTTGCCAGCAACGCTTGCTGGTTTTCCTCGCTTTGCACATTGAGCAGATCCAGTTGCGCCAGCGCTTGCGCGACTTTCAAGGAGAGCTGATCGCGGGCGGCTTCCAAATCGCTTTTTTGGCGGCGCAGCGTATCCAAACCGCTCGATAATTGATTGCGGCGTTGTTCGCCAAATTCCAACTGTGTGCGCAGGCGTTCCTGTTCCTTTTGCAGGTTGGTAATCGTCGACATTTCTGCGGAACGTTGATTCTCCGCTTCACGCAATTCCTGGCGTTTGCCTTGATACGTCTGCCGTTGTTCCTCCAATTCCCGCTGCCGGCTGATCGCTGCGACCTCAATGCTTTCGAGATTGAGTTTCATCTCCTCCAGTTTGCCGGCGAAAGCTGCGCGCATTTCCGCCAACATGGCGCTGCGCTTGTTCAACTCTTCAATTTCCTTGGCCAGGCGGTTGCGATTATCCTGCACGGCGCGAATGCGTTCCTGACTGATCAGAACTTCTTCTTCCTTTTTCTGAATGCGTTCCGTGTTGGCGTTGAGATCGCGCTGGCGCGACACAAGCTGTTTTTCCAACTCCAACACCTTGAGGCGAATTTCTTCAATCTCGGCCTCTTCCGTTGCCAGTTGCGCTGACAATTCTTCGCGGCGATCATGCAGTTGCTTGGATTCCACGATCAACGGCTCGATCTCATTTTTGATCGCTTCGAACTGGAACGTTGCGAGTGTCAAGTCCGTTTCTTTTAGCTCATTGGCATAATTTTGATAACGTTCGGCTTTTTGCACCTGGCGTTTGAGGGAGTCAACGTTTTTCTCGACCTCGGCGAGGATGTCATTCAAACGCAGCAAATCCGCTTCGGTCGCCTCGAGCTTGCGGAAAGCGGCTTTGCGGCGTGCCTTGTATTTGCCTACGCCTGCCGCTTCCTCGAAAATGTGACGGCGTTCTTCCGCCTTGCCGTTCAAGATTTGTTCGACCATGGCCAGCTCGATCACGGAGTAGGCATTGGCGCCCATGCCCGTATCCATGAACAAATCCATAATATCCTTCAAACGGCAAACAGAATTGTTGAGCAAATACTGGCTTTCGCCCGAGCGAAACAACCGCCGCGTGATGACGACTTCGGAATATTCAATCGGCAGAATATTTCTTGTATTTTCAATGGTCAATGAGACTTCGGCCATGCCCAACGGCTTTTGCGATTTGCTGCCGTTGAAAATCACATTCTCCATGCGTTCGCTGCGCAACGCGCCAGCTTTCTGCTCGCCCAGCACCCAGCGGATGGCATCAACGATGTTGCTTTTGCCGCAGCCGTTTGGTCCGACCACGCCGGTGATGCCATTGTGGAATTTGAATTCCATTTTTTTGGCGAACGATTTGAACCCGAGAATCTCAAGCTTGGAAAGATACACGGCAACTCCCAACTAAAATAATATCAGCCAAAGGATTACTGATGTTCATTAATTCACTTGACGAGCACGATAGAGAAATTTCAAGGAATTTCACCAGTTTTTTGCCAAGTGAACTGGCGCAGGCCAGCAGAAAACGCTTCGGTGTGAATGAAGTCGAGGATAAGATGTGGAAAACAGCGTGCTCAAACATATCCTTTCATTAAGAAAGCTTGCGTCGATAGATAGAAAAACGGGCGGTACAACGTTTTCGCACAAACACGAGAAAAAACGGTGACCGGCGGTTTGCGTGAATTGCTGAAACTCAGCCCTCTGTTTCGGCGTGAATTTAGAAGCATGTGAACTGAAAAACAAGAGTATTTTTTATGCTCTCGCCTTCAACATTTCAAAGTAATACTTGGCATAATCAAAAATCGCCTGGGATTGATCATAGTAAAGAACGATCGAGGCCAATATGCCGCCGAAAATAACGATGCAAATGATCGCGGCGCGCAGGAAGCTGATCATGTACAACACGCGAATGGCGCGGAAAAAGCGCCCGATCAGCCACAGGAAAATCACCGCAACAAAAAATAATGTAGGCCGCACAAAATCCGGCATCAGCAGCAGGCGATGAAAAATCGGGGCAATCGCGGCCAGAATGAGCAAGTTTGCGCCGACCCAAAAAACAAACGTGAGATACTGGCTTAATGTCAAACTGCTGCTGAAAAACATTCCGAGAATACGCAAAAAAATGGCAGACAAGACGCCCAACAAAAAAATGGCGAGCGTCGCGCCGGCGAGAAACCACGCCGGATTCCAAACCAGCCAAATCAATACGCCTTTCCAGTAAGGGGCGTGCAGCACCAGGTTGATCACATGATCAAAAACGAGATCGTGGCGAAAAGCATAAAAGAATTGTGTGAGCAGCAACGCCAGCACACAGCTTTCCGCCAAACCAATCAGCACGGTTAAAAAAGGCGCAACTTTGCGATTCTCGTACAAGTCGATATAAAAGCCGTGCGGATGCACGAAAATGCGGCGCAAATTGTCTTGCAAGCGCCGATCGCGCTGAATAAAATAAAGCAAAATCAAAATCAACAGGATACCGACAATTTGAAAGATGCCGGAATTTCCCGGAAGTGTGTGCTTGGTTGCGCCCACCGGATTGGTGTCGCGACGATTGTGGGCTTGCACAACTTTGAAAGCCAGGCGGTTCTGTCCCGAGGCGTCGATCAAACCGCAGGGATAGCGGCGCGTGCTGCTGGAAACGAAACGCGCATCGATAGCCGCGGCTTCTACTTGCGCGTCTGATTTTGTGAGCGCAAGCGGGCCGGCCGCGAGCATCGGCGTCGGGCCTTCCCAATCCTTCAATGCATGCAGAAAATAACTCGAACTGCCTTCCGCGCGATCGAACAGGTTGAAGACGCGCATATAATATTCGGCTTGCAGCCCTTCGGCCTCCGCGCGTTCGGTGTCGCTGTTCGGCTCGCCGGTGCGAACCAGCGCTTCACTTGCCCACTGGCCAATAATCGGCATAACCGGTTTCACTGAATGCTTGGCAAGCTCCCGGAACGGCGTTAGATCCGCGCGCAAAAACCAATCAATTAAAAGAAAATCTGCATGCGGCTCCCAGAGAGAAATCCATCCCGGCAATGTCACGGCATAAATCGGCCGGTCATCACGTTTGCGAATTTCTGCAACCAGCTCCTGCAGCGTGCGTTGCGCGTTGGAGGAAAGCGGCGCAGATAGGGCGCCCAGCCCCCAAGCCAGAACACTCGGATGATGTTGATCGCGTTCGATCATCTCATGCGCTTGCGCTTGGGCAAGCGGTGAAAAATTTGGTTGGTTAAAATGGGCATCCGTGAGATAATAAAGCGGAAGTTCTTGCAGCAAAAAAATACCGGCGCGATCACACAAGCGGGGCAACAAGGGATGTGGCGGCCGGCCGATCACACGCAGCACATTGAGGCCAAGTTGTTGCGCCGTCATGACGAGATTTGCCAGTTCCGTCGAATCCAACAAAACCGACTGCCGGTTGTACGCTTCCATCCAATTCGCGCCGTGCAGTTCCAGCGGCTCACCGTTAAGATGCAACTCCTGGCCGGCAATTTGAATGCTGCGAAATCCTGTTTCTTGCCAAAGTTCATCAATCACAGAGTCGCCCTGCCTGAGAACAGCACGCAACGCGTACAAATTTGGCTCCTGCGGAGACCAGAGCGCCGGTTCAGATAACTGGTAAGTCAACGCGAGATCCTGGCGGTCGCCGTTCCAGTTTTCACATGCACGAGGCGGCGAGCCTGCCAGCTTTTGTTCGCGCCGCACGTCCCAAATTTCGAGCGTGCACGTCAAACCTTCGAGCGCTTCCGGCGCCAGGCCGCGGCGAGGGCGAATCTGCGCCGTGAAGTTGATTTGCGCCGCGCCGGAATGCAACCGATAATCAAAGCGCGGCGATGCGAGGCGCACCTCCGGCAGAATTTCGAGAAAAATCTCGCGAATAATGCCGCCTTCATTCGCCCAGCCAAACGGGCGTTGTTTCGCGGGCAACGAACTCAGCGGCGACAAACGATTGTCAACGGTTATCTCCAGCTTGTTGTCTTGTGCATAAAAAAGCCTTTCATTGCGGAATTCCACGATAAACGGCATGTATCCGCCTTCGTGGCTGCCGGTAATCTCGTCGTTAAGCTTGATCTGTGCGGCGTTGTTGCAACCGGTAACATACAGGCGCACGGTTTTGTTCAACATCGTCGAATCAAGCCGGAAGGTTCGCTCGAAACGCACGGAGCCATCGAACAAAAAAGCGCCCGGGACTTTGAACGTGGTATTAACCTGGGGATTTTCCGAAAAGGCTTGCCAGACGCCGTTCAGCGAAATGAGACGGCGAGGGGAATGGGACGTATCAACCGGCTGGTAAGTCGTGGGGGCAATGCGATATAATTTTGCGGTGTCAGTTTGCGACTTTAGCTCAACCGTGCCCAACAACGAAATCAAAACGAATGAAAATACAAACCATGAAAGCCGACGTGACACAACCTCTCCTCAGACCTTGTAGTAGTGGATAAAAAGCCCGGCAAAATAAACATTAGCCGCCTGAAAAGCAACGGAAGAGTCGGCGAATGCGGTGTTGATCTTTTCAGCCAGGCGGTTGGCCGATGCCCGCCGCCAGATACTCATCTTTATAACGCATATAGCGTTCCGCCGAGGCAAACAAATTCTCAATTTCGCTTTGGCGCAGTTCCCGTTTCACTTCGGCAGGAACGCCGGCAACGAGCGTATGCTCCGGCGCCACAAAACCCTCGCGCACGAGCGCGCCCGCCGCAACAATCGTTTGCGGACCAATCCGCGCGCCGTCCAGAACCGTTGCGCCCATGCCGATCAAGCAATAATCGCCAATCATACAACCGTGCACAATTGCGCCGTGACCGAGGGTAACGCCTTCCCCGATATGCAACGGCCATTTATTGAGCGTGACATGACACATGCACAAATCTTGAATATTCGTCTTGCGGCCAATGCGGATGTAATTGACATCTCCGCGAATGACGGTATTGAACCAAATGCTGCATGCCTCGCCGATTTCGACATCGCCGATAATCGTCGCATTCGGCGCAACAAAAACCCCTGGGCCAAGCCTGGGAGTAATGTTCTTATAAGGCAGGATCATTGCGCCTGACTCTCCTGCACGGCGCGAACAATGGCCGTTGCAACCAACTCCGCAGCAATCGCTCCGATTGCCACAACGCTGGCGTTTTGCTGTCCGCAAGAAATCGCAAAAACCATGTCGCCGTCAGACTGCGTATGCGCCGGCCGAATCGCGCGCGCCACGCCATCCTGCGCCATTTGTGCGATCTTGATCGTTGCTTCCTTGCCAAATTTCGCATTCGTGCCGACGACGGCCAGGGTGGTGTTGCCCCATGACTTGAGAGGGCCACACGGATTTGCTTTCACATAAGCCAGCGTATCGACCATACGGCCATCATCCTGCCGCGCGCCGGCAATGATTTTACCGGTTATGGGATCGACAATATCGCCAAACGCATTCACCACCACAAGCGCGCCGACGCTCAACTCACCGTAGCGCCACGACGCCATGCCAATTCCGCCTCGCATGCTGTGCCGCACGCCGCGAATTTTGCCCACGGTTGCGCCGCATCCCGCGCCAATTGCGCCCTGGCGACACTCCTCGGTTGTCGCTGCAAGACAAGCCGCATAGGCCATCTCCGCCGTCGGCCGCACTTTGGGATCGCCGACGTGCAAGTCAAAAATAACGGCGCTTGGCACAATGGGAACTTCGGCGACGCCGGTGTCAAAGCCAATGCCGCGTTCCTCCAAAGAACGCTGCACTCCGCCGCTGGCAT
>SZPB01000189.1 GCA_030263535.1 Cytophagia bacterium CHB2 | reverse complement strand
CAATCTCGAACGAGGGAATTGCAAATTAGTTGGAAGCAGAAGCTTGTGGACGATAAACCACGACTTCTCGTATCGGAGACGTGAGAACATTATTATTAAACTCGATGCACATGCCGGGCGCGGCGAGAATGTCGAGGCAAATCATGGCCCCGCCCCAGGTGCAGCCATTAATTTTCACGCGATACGGTGAGAGTTGTTGGCGATCGAACCAGCCGCCGGAAACCAAAAACGTGTCCGGTTCAATGACAAGTAGATCATATTCTGAATTCAGCGTGCGCACAATCATGCGATCGGCAAATTCCAAATCGCCTCGTTTGATGCGCTTGAGGCGAGGCATATGTTCGACGAGCTTTTCCAGCGTCACGCCCCAATGCCCGGGCTGTGTTTTTGGATAAAACGCATGTTGTACGTTTCGCTTTAACAATGCCAGAAGGTATCGCAGCATAAAACAACTCGCGTTTGCCCATTCCATTGAACTACTGTTTGCGAGCGGCTCTTAGAGAAATCAATGTCGCGCAGGAGTGACACCGCGGCGCTTTGAACCGGCGATGCAAGGCAATAATAACAATTTTTGGCCATTACGCAATAATGATTTTTTTGTAACCGAACAAGCATTGAGTGGAGATTTTGGGGAGTTCGATGACGGCGGGATATTAGCGGTAGGTGAGTTGAAATAAGAATTGTCGTTTAAATAACATGACCAAATTTCAAATCGCAAATAGACACAGATAAACGTGAATTACAAAAACAGGGAATATTCGCGCTCATTCGCGGTTTCAAAAATGAGTATGGTATTTAAATGCTCCCCAAACAAAAAATGCTGAGAAGCCCAAGCACAATGAAACGGGCGCAAGCAGCGCGCCGAAATCGTTTCACGAACTCTAGCGTCTCAGCAATTTTCCAATCCCTGGGATCAAGAACCGGCGAGAATGCCGCCCTTGATCGTCAGTCCTGCGAAATGTCGTTGGAGTCCGGGAAGGAATAATCTTCACCCAGAGCGTCGTTGTGAACGGGGCTACCGTCCCAAATCGGAGAATAGGGGTTATTCACTTCGCCGTAATCGTCATAGGAATCGGGGTCATCGTGGCCGCCGGCCTCATAATCCGAATCGTAAGCTTTCGTAATTTTGCCGTTAAAGTCGTTATTCCAACTCATGGTGACAGCCTCCTGCGTTTAAAATTGTTCATAATGCCCAAGCGCCTCACCATCAGCGGGATGGATGAACGCGCCATCTCAATTAGAGGGATGAAGGCGATTTGCCGGGAAGCAAATCACGTTTCCTCGCCGGCGCATGTCATCAGGATAAATCAGCGAATTCCATCATCACAAGAATGCGCATGCTCCCTGAAATCCATTATGTTCGCGCCCATGTCGCCAAGCTTCCACGTTCCCATCCTGGCGTAGAATTGACGAAGGAATCTACCAACATCCGAGCAGTTTTGAAGAAAGAGAATCAGCCAACGAATTTTTTAGAAGGTGTTTGAGGGCAATCTCGTAACGGTTGCATAACAGAACCACTCCGAAAATTTTGGCAGCTTTTTTTCGAGGGCAAAATAAAGATGCGGGGCGGGAAAATCAAGAATATCAACCACACGAGGATATTTTCATGTCACGATCGTGCGACACGGTTAGCGATTTTGTGACGTTTGCTGGAGATGCAATACTGCCGGTTTTAACGCGCCGGCAGCGAATGTTCAATCGCCAGGATCTCTTGCGTCGAGTCATCAACAATGATACGCGCTTCTTCTCTTTCGGCGGTCGCAATATCGAACTTGTGAATGATGCGATTGTTTTCCTTCAAAACTTTCCAGCGTTTGATGCTGCCGGGCACGGCTTGCAAGGCCTTTGTTTCCGCGGCCGCGCGCGCTATCGGACAAATCGCATGCGGCACATTTTCGCCTTCGGCCACGGCCTCGCGCAATTCCTCTGTGCGATCGATGATTTCAATGATGCGTGAGGTGGCGGCGTCGACCGTCACGCGTTTGGCCAAGGAATCATTCTGCACAAAAACTTTGTACACGAGCCGCCCGAAATCAACGACTTGTTTCACACTTGTCACATAGCCGTTGCTCAACTGCTGGCGCGCGATCTGTTCCGCAACGTCCTTGCTCGCCGGCGTGTCCGGCTTCTCAGCCGCGCAACTCAGCAACACTGCACATACGAGAAAAAAAATCTGGCAGGAATACTTGGCAGACATAACACCGCATCCAAAAAACTCTACTCCCTCATTTTCGCGCTTTTTATACGGCAACTTGCGCCGTTATATAGCGGCAAATGAAGCGGTCACCGGAAAAGAATTGCCGGTGATCGCCAAAATCATGCGACGCCAATGACGGCATTGCGGCCTCATCTTTCCAATGAAAATCCATTCATGGGTGATGCACTTGTGAATGCCGGTTGATTGCTGGGTTGCTGGCGCGTCTGTGAGATGAAACGCGCAGCAGCAAATGTCGCCAAGCCGCAAATTGCAGCATTGATGAGCAGGGCGGTTGTAACGCCGAGTTTTTCAGCGATGAAACCGATTTGCAGGCTGCCCACCGGCATCAAACCACCGAAGCATAACACATAAAATCCCATCACACGGCCGCGCAAATGATCAGGCACGCGCCGTTGCAGCGCGCTGTTGCTGTTGACATTGAACAGGATCAAGCCGAATCCCATAAAGGCCAAAGTTGCCAGAGAAAGCAAGGCATTGCGCGACAAGGCGAACCCGATGGCTGCCAATGCGAAGATGCCAAGGCCGGTTAACAAGATTTTGCGCGGCCAAAAACGCCGGCCGATGGTTGCCGTAAAAACAGCGCCGGCTAATGCGCCCAGGCCGCTGGCCGAGAGCAAGCGTCCAAGCTGAATCGCGCCGCCCCCGAGAACTTCGTCGGCAAAGACGGGCAAAAGCACGGTAAATGACCAACCAAATATCGTCGCCACTGCCACCAGCGCGAGCAGTCCCCAGACAAGAGGAGAACTTCGCACGTAGGTTGCGCCTTCTTGCAGCGAGCGCCAGAGCGGCAGATGCGCTTCATCATTATCGCCGCGGGTGTGCATGCGAATGATGAGCAGCGCAAAAATTCCGGCGAGAAACGAGAGGGCATTCGCCATCATGCACCAAGCCGTTCCGAAACCGGCAACCACGAGGCCGCCGAGCGCCGGCCCGAGCAAGCGCGCCGCGTTGAACATGGCCGAGTTTAAGGCAATGCCGCTGGCGAGATCTTCTTTGCCGACAAGATCGACGAGCAACGCCTGCCGCGCGGGAATATCAAACGCGTTGACCAGCCCGCTTAAAAACACGAGTAGCGCGACTAAATGAATCTCGATCGCATGCAACCAAATCAACGCGGCAAACAAGGCGGCAATCAACATCGTCGCCGTGTAGGTGGCTAAAATCAGGCGGCGGCGATTCACACGATCGGCCACGCTGCCGCCCACCAGCGCAAAAAGGGATAACGGCAACGTGCCGAGAAAGCTGACCAGGCCGAGCCAAACCGCAGAACGCGTCAATTCGTAAACCAGCCAGCTCTGGGCTGTGCCCTGCATCCATGTGCCGACGAATGAAATGAATTGGCCGGTAAAAAATATGCGGTAATTGCGATGGCGCAATGCGCCGGAGTTGAAGAAATGAGACACGTTTATTTAATGTGGGAACGAACACGGCAAGTCAAAAGCTATGCGGGAAGCGGGCTGTATGAGTAACCCATCATTTGATTACACTTGACGCAAACGCTTTGATCGCATCATTTACTTTCTGAATATCTGCCGATAAGGCCTGCACGCGATTGGCATAATGAAAGGCAATATCCTTGATTGCTTGTTGATGATACGCAATTTTAAAATCGGCGAATTTCAAACCGTTGGCTGTTGAAATAACCACGACATTGTCGGACTGTTTGATTTCCCGGCGCGCCGCCATCTTGGCCAGCGCGGCGAGCGCAACGCCGGTTTGCGGGCAAACAAACAGCCCGCACCGATCCGCGAGCGCAGCGGCATTCGCCAATTCATGCTCGCTCGCTTGCTCAACAACGCCGTCGAACTCTCGCAAAATGCTGATGGCTTTTTTATAACTCACGGGAGCGCCGATTTGAATTGCGCTCGCGAGTGTTGCCTGCGCCGGCTTTGCTTTAAACTCGCGAAAATTTTTCTGAAAACTTTCATAAAGGGGATTCGCATGTTCCGCTTGCGCGCACACCAGCCGCGGCAAACGGTCAATCACGCCCAGTGCGCGCATCATGAGAAACCCTTTGCCCAGCGCGGAAACATTGCCAAGATTGCCGCCCGGCACGATCACCCAATCCGGCACACGCCAGTTGAGTTGTTGTACAATTTCAAACGCGACGGCTTTCTGTCCCTCCAGGCGCAATGAATTCATGGAATTCGCAAGATAGATATCCGCTTGTTCGGCAAGCTGCTGCACCAGGCGCATGCAACCGTCGAAATCCGTTTCGAGCGCCAGCGTCAACGCGCCGTGAGCGATGGGTTGAATCAATTGTACCGGGCTGATTTTGTCGGCGGGCAGAAGCACAACCGCAGGAATATGGGCGGCAGCACAATAGGCCGCGAGGGCCGCAGAAGTGTCGCCCGTAGATGCGCAAATCACCGCTTTGATTCTGCGGCCGCGTGCGATCATCTGCCGGACTTGTGAAACCAGCACCGTCATACCTAGATCTTTGAAGGAACCGGTATGGCTGTTGCCGCATTGCTTGAGGTAAAGATGATCAAGCTGGAGATGCCTGCCTAAACGTTCTGCCTTCAACAAATGCGAATTACCTTCACCCAATGAAACAAGATTGTGCTCATCTAAATGCGGATGCACCCATTCTTGCTTTGCCCAAACACCGGAAGCTGCAATTCCGGCGCGCAGTTGATAACGTTGTTCGAAAATAGCCTTCCACTCATGCCCGCTCTGCTTCGCCAGCGGCTGCAAATCGTGAATCACTTCGAGCAGGTCGTGACATTTCGGGCAGCGATAAATAATTTCATCGAGGGCGTATTCGCCTTCACATTTATTGATGCAGCGGTAGCTGGCGTGCAAATCACTTATTGCCATAAATTCCACTACCTGCCTTGAAAATTTGGCGGGCGCTTTTCCAGAAAAGCTTTTGTCCCTTCCTTCATGTCTTCTGTCGAAAAACACATGCCGAAGAGATTCGATTCGAGCTGCACACCTTCTGCTTGCGGCATTTCCAGGCCGTGCATCACCGCTTCGAGTGTGAGCTTGATGGCGACCGGGCCTTTCTTGAGCACGGTTTGCAGAATTTCTTCACACTTGGCGATCAGTTGATCCGGCGGGGTAACATGATTCACCCAGCCAAGACGATAAGCTTCATGCGCGTCAATCATGTTGCCGGTGAGCAACAGCTCAATCGCGCGGCCCTTGCCGATGAGTCGCGGCAAACGCTGCGTGCCGCCGTTGCCGCACATGATGCCAAGATTGACCTCGGGCTGGCCAAATTTTGCTTTTTCCGAGGCGACCCGCATGTGACACGCGAGCGCCAACTCACTGCCGCCGCCGAGGCAAAAACCGTTCACCGCAGCGATGATCGGCTTGGGAAAATGCTCCACGAAGCGCAGAATCTCCTGACTCTGCAACGAGAATTCTTTGGCGCTCACCGGTGTTTGTTGCGCCAGTTCACCGATATCCGCACCCGCGGCAAAGGCTTTCTCGCCGGCGCCGGTCAAAATCACGCCGCCGACCGTCGCATCATCTTTCACCGCAGCCAGGGCATGCTGCAGTTCCTGCATGGTTTTCCAGTTCAATGCGTTGAGCTTGTCCGGGCGGTTCAGGGTGAGATAAGCGATTTTATTTTTGATTTCGACGAGAATGTTCGTGTAATTCTCCATTGCAATCTCCTTTTCGTGATAACCTGCCTTCATCATGCGGCATATGCGTTTTTATCTTGCCTAGTGAAATTCGACAATCAAAATCAGCAATCATTGAACATTATCGAGATTGAATGCCAAAACTCATCAGGATTGACGATATTGTGCAGCGCCACGTTCTTAAACAAATTCGCCCACAGAATCGCGAATTTCGCTGAAATTTAAAAGCAAAATATTCAGCAAAATCTCAACTCTGCGGGCGAAAGCATTGCATGAAAACCTTGCGTATCTATCATCGCAATGCGCTTGCACGCCGGCGCAATGCGCTTAACTTGTCTTCGCCGCTTTGGCCTTCACCAAGTCCCTGCGTTGCAGATGCAGCTTATCAAAACTTGCGGCCGAAATCACATAATACCATTTGGCAAAACGCGCATTCAATTCATTGGAAAGATTTCGTCCTTTTTCGATATTCTTTTGCCAGGCTTCATATTCGTCATGAATCTTCTTGTTCTCACGATCGGCGTCGGTCCACAGACTGTCCGCTTTCGTGAGAAAATCAGTGTTGCGCGGTTTTTTCGGCTCGGGCGGCAATTGCTTGGGCTCGAAGCTCGTCGTGATGAACAAATAGCGATTCTCGCCTGGTCCCTGGGCTCTATCTGCTTCGCTGGTTTCTGTGCCGGCGCTCACGGCCTCGCCCTGGCCGTAAACGATCTCTCCAAAACGCAGCGTATATTTCACCCCATCTTTCGTTAACGCTTCCAGCTCGCCTTCATTCGAAAGTAACTGGCCGTTGGGCGTGAAATAATAACCCTTGCTCTGCAAAGACATCACATCCGCCTGCGTAAGCATCACGCCTTCACTCAATTTTTCCAAATTTTGTGAGAGGCCCGCCGGCTTCACCCGCACACCGACGATCGACAAGCCATCGAGGGTTGTGAGGAAATCGTTGATCTTGGTTTTGTCAACTTCCTCGCTGCTCGACATTTTATTCGCGACCCAATCACTGTCCTTCTTATCGAGCACAACCACATCGCGTTGATTGACGAGGCCGCGCCGTTCATCGATCGAATAATCCTTTAACACGACTTGCTTGATGTCGTCTTTGTTGACCTTCAACAAATCGGACTCGATCCAATCGCTGAATTTCGTTGAGATGTCGATATTCATGCGCACCGCATAAATCCGCTTTTGACCGGGCACACGCACGAACCGAAAACCTTCACGGCCATCAACTTCCTTGCCAATGATAAAATCCGCCAGCACTTGCTCACTGCCGCCCTTGAGCGTGACGCGCTTGCCGCGGCCTTTGAGGCTGGCGGCTGTTTCATCCAGCGGATCGACAACGCCGCAGGCTTCATGATCCGCAATGTTATCGGAACGGAAATCATCTTTTTTAATGTCGATGACGGAAGCTGCGGTTTTTGCAAGGCGATCTTTGCCGTCAGCCGGATAATCGTTGTGCGAAGGAATCGTCCATTTTCCATCCTTCAACAGCACCTTGAATGGCCGGGCGCTGCCGGTGGCTTCGTCGTAATCGATCACTTCCAGCGAGGTGGCGGCCAGCGGATCTTTGAAATCCGGGAAAAATGGCTGGCCTTGATCATTGAAAGCGGACGGCGTCACGCGCCGGGGCGCGGTAATAAATGCCAGCAGCAAGAGAGCCGCCGCGACGCCGGCAAACGTCAGTGTTTTCTTTTTTTCGCTCATGGTTAGCTCCTCAGTCTCCTCGCCGCCGCCGCGCCTTCTTGTTCGCGCTTGCGCCGGCGCATAAAAATCATGACGCCCAAGACCAAAACTGGAATCGGCGGCAACATCACGGCCAGCGTTTTGATTCCGCTTTGAATGCGTTGAATGGCCGCTTCCATGTTTTCCTTGCTGGCATCAATTTTGGCTTCTTTCGCCGCTTCAATATTGGCTTTCTGCACTTCGAAGCGACGGTTCTCGACTTGTTGCAGGTTCTCCGCCATGATTTGCTTGGTCTGCGTATCAAGATCCGTGCGCTGGCGGACGTCCGCTACCTTCTCGTTCAACTGGCGTTGCGCCTCGTCCAGCGCGCGTTGCGCTTCGGCTTCGGCATCCTGCTCTTCTTTTACGCGCTGCTCGACGTAGGCGCGCGTACGCGCTTCAACCGTCTCGAGCGTGCGGTGCTTCACGCGGCGCTTGCGCAGGGTGACGAACGAATCGTCGCCGACGAGATAATCCATGCAATTCAAGAAAAATGTCACATTGTCGAAATTGAGATTCTCAAAGCCGCGGCGGCGCAATTCAAAAAATTGGTCGGAAATAAAATCGAGATCAGCAATAAAAATGACCTTGAGGCTCTTGTCGCCGCTGAGCGAATCTTTTTTCGTGCCGCGAACATACGCTGCCAGGGTTTGATCCGCATTGATCGGGATGTGCCGCAGCCGGCGTGAATCGACCATTTGCGCGCCAAAAAAGCTGCGCTGAATCATCTGTTGATAATTCAACGCGCCGGATAATACACCGGTTTTCAACAGCGGTTGGAATTCATAGGAGCTGCTCGGCATCGGCGCCAACGCACCGGGATAGAGCAAAACAACTTCCTGCAAACCGGCGCTGGCAATATGCTCTTTATTGAAGGCCTCGACGGTTTCATTGTTTGCGCCGACAAACACGATCTCCGGTGGAATCTGCGCGAGATCCGGATGCGGGTTATAGGTATCCCACGTGATTTGCGCGGAATTCCAATTGATGCCGAGTTTGCTCATGAACGCTTGAATATTGCCTTTGGGTTTGGGCGGCGGCGCATTGTTGCGCATGAAGGGATTCATGTCCGCGCCGGAACGCTCCGAGGGCGCCAGGCCGATATTGACGATGGGCAACGGGTCGTCGAGCAAAAGCGTGGGCATGCCGGCTTCGATGCGCGCCAGCACATTATCCATCGCCTCTTGCGGCAACGCCGAAGGCATAGCCACCAGCAAGCCGTCAAGCGAATCCGTGATGGCGCTCTCGGGATCAACCTGCACGACTTCGTATTGTTTTTTCAATTCCTCGACCACCGGCCAAGCCGCGTTGCTGCGCATCGTTTGAAAATCAAAACCGCCGAAGAGCTTGGCATCGGTGTTCACAATGCCGATTTTCTTGCGCTGTGTTTTGGCGACGACGCGAATGCTGCGCGCCAATTCATATTCCACCGGCAAACCGGCGTCAAAAAACGGAATGACTTGCTCTTCGGCGCCACAGGTGAAGGCCACGCCCATGAACACTTGCGAGGTGCTGGCGCGCGCGCTGCCGGGGTTCGGAATCTCGTTGGGTGTGATGCCGAACTTTTCACGCGCGTCGCGTGCTTCTTGCGTGTAGGGTTCGGTGTCGTGAATCAAAACCTGCACACGGCTGCCGCCCGCGGAAGCAATCTCGCGCAAAAAGCTCAACAGATTCTGGCGCGTTTGCACATATTGTTGCGGCACGTCTTTGCTGATATAAGCTTGAATCAAAACCGGGCGATCGGTAGGAATTTCCTTGATCAGTTTTTTCGTCTCACTGGAAAGCGAATGCAATTGTTCTGCCGTGACATCAAGGCGCATGCTGAGACGGCTCAACACCGCGTTGGCGCTGATCACCGCGATCACCAACGCTGCGGCGCGCACGAGATGATGCTGCCACATTTTGTAGCCCTCGGCTTCATGCGGCCAATGCCGGCGGCTGATGAGAGTGACGTTGAGATAGAGAAACGTCGCCGCGATCGAAATGAAATAAAGCAAACCGCTGAAGCTGATCACGCCGCGCGAAAAATCGCCGAAGTGGCCGAACACGCCCAGCGGCGACACAAAATTTTTAACCGCCTGGCCAAAGATACCGCCCAAGGCTCCGATGAAGACGAAGAACGCACAAAACACAGCGCCGGCAATGAAGGCAATCGTGACGTTCGAGGTGAGCAGCGAGGCCAGCATGCCGACAGCAATCAGCGCGCCGCCGATCAGCCAGTAGCCGATATAGTTTCCGATCATCAAACCGAGATCGGGCCAGCCCAGAAAGAACAGCACAATAACGTGGCTGAGCGAAAGCAGCAACGACGCCGTGTAAATGCCATAGGCCGCGAAATATTTGCCGAGCACGATCTCAAGATCCGTGGCCGGCAGCGTCAGCAACAACTCATCCGTGCCTTCTTTGTTCTCATTGGCCCACATCCCCATCGTGAGCGCAGGGATGAAAAACAGCAATAAATACGGAAAGAAGTCATTGAGTTGATCGAGATTGGCAAGATTGTTCAGAAAAAAACGTTCCTGCCAAAACGCCGCAGCGGCGCTCAGAAAGATGAAGAGTGTAATAAAAACGTAACCGGTAGGATTGTTGAAGTAGCGCCGCAGATCGCGCCGCATGATGGATTTTACCACCTGCCAGTTGATATTCGGTTTTAGGTTTAGGCTCATCGGTTCTACCCTATTCCTTATTTGTTCGTCGAGTGGAGATCATAGCTTCGTTGTCATTGTATCAAAACCCTTGAGCGCGTTACGCCTGCGCCGCCTCTGCCAGGCCCGGCAAAGGGTTCTTCAGCAATGACAAATCATCAATGTTTAAGCAGCCGCGGAGCCGTTGCTGGTTAAACGATAGAACGGCCCTTCGAGCGAACCGTTTTCCATCAGCTTGCCCGGCTCGCCGTCATACACCAGCGCGCCGTTGTTGACGAGGATAACACGGTCGGCAACGGCTTCCACCTCCTGCAAAATATGCGTGGAAAGCAGAATGGTTTTGGAATGGCCAAGTTGCCGGATGTTTTTGCGGAATTCACGAATCTGATTGGGGTCGAGGCCGGCCGTGGGCTCGTCCATGATCAGGACTTCAGGATCGTGCAACAGCGCCTGCGCCAGGCCGACGCGCTGACGATAGCCTTTGGAGAGTTTGCCAATCGGTTTCTCCATCACCTGCTGCAAAGCGCACAATTCGTTTACGGCATCGATGCGCTTCTTCGTGACGCTCGGCTCAAGGCCGCGCGCTTCTGCGAAGAATTGCAGCAACTCCAGCGGCGTCATATCTTGATAGAGCGGTCCATTCTCCGGCAAGTAGCCCAGTTTTTTTGCCACTTCCAGACGATCGTCGCTGACGCTCAGGCCGGCGATTGCTGCCGTGCCCTCACTCGCCGCGAGATAGCCGCTGAGAATCTTCATGGTCGTGGTTTTACCCGCGCCATTTGGTCCCAGAAAGGCGACGATCTGGCCTTTCGGAATGGCAAAAGAAATATCCTTGATCGCGACAAACGGCCCGTAGTACTTGCTCAAGCCTTTGGCCTCGATCATGATTTTTTGTGAAACTTCAGCCATAACGTTTGCCCTCTGCATTTGTTTTTTACAATAACACCTTTTTCGCGTCGGAATCCGCGTCCGGGCGCGATTCCTTCAGCGCGTTTTCATTTTAGGACAGGGTCTTACTACATAAGCCCGGAATTCGGTAGGTTTGCGTGGTTATTGCATTGATTTCAGACGACTGTCTCTTTGTAAAAGTTTTGCGTTTGCGCCGCAAAATCAAAAAATGTTACAGCGTGTTCAAGATGATTTATGCCGAGTTTTCCCACCTCTGTAAAGTCATGCTTTTCAGAGCACAAACGCACGCCCACGGGACTGGAATTCGTGAATGACGAAGGTGGGATCGCAACGCTGAAGTGGCTTCGCTCGGAAAACGACCTGCAAATAATAAAAAATCTCAACACAAATGCAAGTCTCTTTTCACCGCAGACGCCGGAAGAAAATTGAGCGACCGGCCAGAAAATTTTGGCGCCGGAAGCGCGGGGCAGGCTTAAAACTGTGCGTTCTGGCTGGCGATTACTTTTGCGACGTAGACGCCCACGAGGATAAGCATCATGCCGACTGCCAGGCCGACGACGGCAATCGTGCCGATCATGGCCAGCACGTCTTGCAGCGGGGTGCGCTCGGCGCGTGTTTTCGCCGGCGCCAACACCGTATCATACAACATTTTTCCGGTAAAGATGATGAAGAGCAAAATTCCGAGCGCCACGCGGCTGAAATCAATCGGCCCCTGCATGACGAACGCCAGCGGCGACATCAGCCACATCACCAGCGCCCATTTGCCGATTTCCAATAAAACGGGTTTGAGGGATTTGGCCATAGATAGCTATTCAGAGAAATTCACTGATACTTCCACTTTCTGCACGATTTTTTTGACGTTTCAAATCTGCCTAAATGTCGCACAATGCTTCGTAATAAACAAGCACGTGATCATTTGTTGGAAGAATTCTTAACACCTCACGCCACAAATAAAAAAACAGGCATGTCGCCTGTTTTTTAAGAGTAACTGGTGGGCCCTGTAGGACTTGAACCTACGACCAACGGATTATGAGTCCGTCGCTCTAACCGACTGAGCTAAGGGCCCGCCGGATTTATGGGATCAAAAAGTGATCGCGAGCGTGGCTGGCTGCGGAAATATAGCGCGACTGGCGCGGTGAAAGCAAGCCTTTTCTCCTTCCCTTACTTCGTCAAGTCCGCCACCTTATCCAGATTTTCCCAGGTGAAGCCCTCGCCCTCCCGACCGAAATGGCCATACGCCGCAGTCGCAAGATAAATCGGGCGGCGCAGCTTCAAATACTCGATAATCCCGCGCGGGCGCAAATCC
>SZPB01000188.1 GCA_030263535.1 Cytophagia bacterium CHB2 | reverse complement strand
GTCGAAGTTGCGCCATCGCCGAAATCCCAGCTCCACGCCGTCGGGTCGCCGGTGGATTCATCCACGAACTGCACGGTGAGCGGCGCATTACCGGACACGACTGTGGCCGAGAAGTTCGCGTCCGGCGGGAGGCAGGGATTGACGCTAATGTAACTCTCTTTGACCAGGGTTTTCGCGCCGCAGCCGTTGGTAACAGTAAGCTTCACGGCATATTCGCCGGGCTTGTTGTAAACGTGCGTGGGCTTTTGCTTGGTTGACGTACTGTCATCGCCAAACTCCCACAACCACGAGGTGGGACTGCCGCCGGAAATATCGGTAAACGTTACGGCCATGGGCGCATTGCCCACGGTGGTTGTCGCGGTGAAACCGGGCGTGGGTTGAATGCACGGTTCGACATGAATGGCATTCGGCAGAGTCGTCGTATCGGCGCCGCAGGCGTTGGTGATGATGAGCTTGACGATATAGTCGCCGGCAGCCGTGTAGGTGTGCGAAGGATTCTGCTCGGTCGAGGTGTTGCCGTCGCCGAAATCCCACTTCCACGAAGCGGGATTGCCGGTGGA
This sequence comes from Cytophagia bacterium CHB2, assembly GCA_030263535.1. Taxonomy (NCBI): domain Bacteria; kingdom Pseudomonadati; phylum Bacteroidota; class Cytophagia; species Cytophagia bacterium CHB2. Next base: position 14,615 of record SZPB01000188.1, on the reverse strand, counting down.
TTGATCCGTGAACGTCACGGCCAACGGCGCGTTGCCGGAAGCGCTGGAAGCTGTAAAGCTTGCGCCAGGCGCAACGCACGGTTCCACGTGAATAAAATTCGTTTTGGTTATGCTCGTGGGGCCGCAAGCGCTGGTGGCTGTAAGCGTAACCGTATAATCGCCGGCAGCGGTGTATTGATGTGAGGGGTTCTGCAACGTCGAGGCGCCGCCGTCGCCGAAATCCCACTTCCATGAGGTCGGATTTCCGGTGGTTTGATCGGTGAACGTTACCGTCATGGGCGCGTTGCCGGAGGTGATGGAGGCGGAGAAATTGGTGCCTGGCAGCAAACACGGATCGACGTGAATGTAGTTTGTCTTGCTTGTGCTGTTTGAGCCGCAGCCGCTGGTCGCCGTCAGCGTGACGGTGTAATCGCCGGCAGCGGCGTAGGTGTGCGAGGGATTCTGCAGCGTGGAGGTATTGCCGTCGCCAAAATCCCAATTCCACGAAGTGGGATTGCCGCTCGATTGATCGGTGAACGTCACCGCCATCGGCGCGTTGCCCGAAGGCGCGGAGGTGGAGAAATTCACGCTGGGCGGCAAGCACGGCGCGACCTGAATATAATTTACCTTGTTGGCGATGGTCGCGCCGCAGGCATCACTGACGGTGAGTTTGATGGTGTAATCACCGGGCGCGGTGAACGTATGTGAAGGATTGCGCTCTGCGGAGGTATTGCCGTCGCCAAAGTCCCAGTTCCATGAAGTGGGATTGCCGCTCGATTGATCGGTGAAGCTCACCGTGAACGGCGCATTGCCGGAGGTGACAGAGGCCGCGAAATTCGCGCCCGGCGGTAGGCACTGGCTGGCAGCGTAGCATTCCAGACTAATGATGCGATTGGAATCTTTGTTGTTTTTGTCCATGCGAATGCGGAAATAGCGCGCTGCAAACGGCGAGGTGAACGTGAAATCTTGCGTGCCTTCCTCGCCGGCCTTGTGCGTATAAACCGTAGTCCAATCATTGTCGTTGCTGCTGGCCGTGTTCGAAATTTGAAAGCGATATTCCTCGGCATAGTATTTACTCTTCCAGTTCACCACGCCGCGGTTAAGATTATAAGCCGCTCCCAGATCAACATACAACCAAGAGGTCGGCGAATCCTTCGTGACATTGCCGCTGCGCCAATAGGACTCCATGTCGCTGTCCACCGCGAGTTCAGGGGCATAGGGCAAAGTTGTGTTTGCCGCCGTGATCGGCCGGTTCAGTGCAAGATTGCCTGTGGGCACCGCATTGACGGTGATATAACTCACCTTCGCCTCCGGGTCGGAATTGCACGAGTTCGTCGCCGTCAGCGTTACCGTGTAGGTGCCGGGAAAATTATATTGATGCGAGGGATTCTGCTCTGTTACGGTATTGCCGTCGCCGAAGTCCCACAACCACGAGATGGGATTGCCGCTGGATTGATCTGTAAAATTCACCAGCAACGGCGCGTTGCCGGAAGTCGTGGAAGCGGAAAACACCGCCGCCACCGGAATACACGGGTTGACCTGAATATAATTCGTCTTGGTTTCCACCGTTGCGCCGCAGGCATTGGTGGCGGTCAATTGCACCGTGTAATTGCCTTCTGCCGCGTAGGTGTGTGCCGGGTTCTGCTCCGTGGAGGTGTTGCCATCGCCGAAATCCCATAACCACGAGGTGGGGCTGCCGGTGGATTGATCGGTGAAAGTAACTGTTGCAGGCGCATTCCCTGAGGTTGATGAGCTGATAAAGGCCGTTGCCGGCGCGGTAGCAACTGAGATATAATCGGTTTTCGTCTCAACGCTGCTTTGGCCAACGGAATTCGCTGCGGTCAGCTTCACTGTGTAATTGCCGCCAGCGGCATAGCTATGCGTGGGATTTTGCTCCGTCGAAGTCGTGCCATCGCCAAAATCCCAAAGCCAGGAAGCCACCGGTCCAGTGGATTGATCGGTAAATTCCACCACGAGTGGGTTGCAGCCCGAGGCGACATTTGAAGTAAAAGCGGCAGCGACGACGCCGACAGCCGTGATGAAATCCTGTTTTGTCTCGGTATGCGAGTCACAAGCGCTCGTCACTGTTAACGCAACGGTATAATTTCCTGCCGCCGCGTATGCGTGCGTGGGATTCTGCTCGGTTGAGGTATTGCCATCACCGAAATCCCAAGACCATGAGGTGGGATCGCCGGTCGACTGATCGGTAAACGTTACCGTCAAGGGCACGCTGCCGGAAGTGGACGACGCCGCAAATTTTGCAGAGGGCGGCGTACACGGATCAACATGAATGTAATTTGTTTGGGTCGCGACATTGCTGTTGCAATCATTCGTCGCCGTCAATTTCACGGTGTAATCGCCTGCGGTGGCATATGTCTGCGTGGGATTCTGCTCGGTTGAGGTATTGCCATCACCGAAATCCCACAACCAAGAGGTGGGATTGCCTGTGGATTGATCCGCAAAGGTCACGGTGAGCGGTGTTCCGCCGGCAGTTGGCGAACCGGTGAAGCTTGCCGTGGGCGCAATGCAAGGATCAAAGTGAATGTAGTTGGCTTTGCTTTCCGTAACCGTGCCACAGGCGTTTGTCACCGTCAGTTTAATCGTGTAATCGCCTGCAACCGTGTAAGTGTGTGAGGGATTCTGCTCGGTGGAGGTATTGCCGTCGCCGAAATCCCACAGCCAGGATGCCGGATTGCCGGTGGATTGATCTGTGAAGGTGACCAGCGCCGGGACATTGCCCGTGACCGGCGCACCGATGAACGCAGCGGTCAACGCCGGAGCAACTGTGACATACTCGTTTTTCGTCTTGGTGCTGCTGAAATTGGCGGAATTCGTGATCGTGAGCTTGACCGTGTATTTCCCTTCTGCCGCATAGGTGTGAGAAGGATTCTGCTCGGTGGAAGTATTGCCGTCGCCGAAATCCCACAGCCAGGAAACCACCGGCCCGGACGATTGATCCGTGTATTGCACCGCCAGAGGCGCGCAGCCTGCGGTTACCTCCGCCGTGAACTCTGTCGCAACCGTGTCAATGACAGCGATATAATCCTGTTTGGTTTCGGTGTGCGTATCACAGTCATTCGACACTTTTAATGTCACGGCATAATTCCCCGGCGCCGCATATTGATGCGCGGGGTTTTGTTCCGTCGAGGTATTGCCATCGCCGAAATCCCACAACCACGAGGCGGGATTGCCGGACGATTGATCCGTAAATTTCACTGCCAGCGGCACGCTGCCCGAGGTTGAGTCCGCGGCAAAACTGGCCACCGGCACGGTGCACGGCGTGACACGAATATAGTTGGTTTTGGTTTCCGAGGCCTCGCCGCAAGCATTCGCAACCGTCAACTGAACCGTGTACTCACCGACGGCAGTGTAGGTGTGCGCAGGGTTTTGCTCGGTGGAGGTTGTGCCATCGCCGAAATCCCATAACCAGGAGGTGGGATTGCCGGTTGATTGGTCCGTGAAAGTGACTGCCAACGGTGTTTCGCCGATTGTTGATGAAGCCGTGAAAGCCGCTGTGGCCACGACGCCAATTTGGATATAGTCGCTTTTCGTTTCCGTGCTGCTCCAATCAACAGAATTCGTGGTGGTCAATTTGACTGCATAGTTTCCGGCCGCCGTGTAGGTGTGAGAAGGATTCTGCTCGGTGGAAGTCGCGCCATCGCCAAAATCCCATAACCAGGAAGCCACCGGCCCGGTGGATTGATCCGTAAATTGTACGGCCAGAGAGCCGCAGCCCGCGGTCGTATCCGCAGTGAATTCGGCAGAAACCGTATCAATAACCGAGACATAATCTTGTTTGGTATCCAGATGTGTGTCACAGTCATTCGACACTTTTAACGCCACGGTATAATTCCCAAGCGCGGCATATTGATGTGCCGGATTTCGTTCGGTCGAGGTGTTGCCGTCGCCGAAATCCCACAACCAAGACGCAGGATTGCCGGTGGATTGATCGGTGAAATTCACCATGAACGGCACGCTGCCTGAAGTGGCGGCCGCGGTAAAACTTGCCAGCGGTTTGATACACGGTTCGAGGCGGAGGTAATTTGTCTGAATCGTTGTGCTGGTATCGCATTCATTTGTAATCGTCAGTTGCACGGTGTAGTCGCCGGCAACCGTGTAGGTGTGTGAAGGATTCTGTTCCGTCGAAGTGTTGCCGTCGCCGAAATCCCATAACCACGAAATCGGATTGCCGGCCGATTGATCCGTGAACGTGACGGTAACCGGCACATTTCCAGAAGTCGGAGTGGCAGTGAACGCAGCCTCCGGTTTCAAATAAACGGAGATAAACGACTCTATTGCCTTCGTGCTGCTGCCATTGGCCGTGTTCGTAACGGTTAACTGAATGGTGTATTTGCCTGCCGCGGCGTATGAATGCGAGGGATGTTGCTCGTTGGAAGTCGCGCCATCGCCAAAATCCCATAACCTGGAACTCACCGGCCCGGTGGATTGATCGGAAAATTGCACAGCCAGAGGCGCGCAACCGGAAGTGGTATCGACAGAAAATTGCGCAGAAACGCCTTCAACAACAGTGACATGATTTTGCTTTGTCTCGGTATGCGAACCGCAAGCGTTTGAGGCTGTTAATGAGATGGTGAATGCGCCGGGCGCGGCATATTGATGCGTCGGGTTAGGCTCAGTCGAGGTATTGCCGTCGCCAAAATCCCATAAATATGAAGTTGCATTGCTCGTTGCTTGATTCTCCAGGCTAATCGAACCCGAAACCGTGAGCACGGTCGGCGTGACCGAAAAAGCTGCCTGCGGAGCACTCTCGACTGTTATATAGTCTGGTTTTGTCTCGATATCATCGCCGGTGGCGGAGGTCGCTGTCAACGTAACCGTATAGCTGCCTGGATTTGCATAGGTGTGAACGGGGTTTTGTTCCGTCGAAGTGCTGCCATCACCAAAATTCCACAACCAGGAGGTGGGATCGCCGGTGGATTGATCCATGAACTGTACTTCCAACGGCGCACAATTATTATTGTCGGCAACTGTGGCAAAGCTTGTGAGTGCCTGCTGGCTGGCGCCGGCATGGGTGAACTCTGCCTCGACCGGTGAATTGACCGTGATATAGGCGGTTTTGGTTTCGCTTTGGCTTCCGCACGAATTCGTGGCAGTCAACGTGACCGTGTAACTCCCGGCAACAGCATATACGTGTGCCGGATGTTGCTCCGTTGAAGTCGTGCCGTCGCCGAAGTCCCATAACCATGAAGTCGGTTCATGTGTGGATTGATCAGTAAACGCGACCATCATGGGCGGTAGGCCTGAAACAGGCGTGGCCGAAAAAGCGGCAGTGGGCGCGGTTCCAGCCACGATATAATCGGCGCGCACCATTGTTTGACTATAGCCGAAGGCGTTGGTCGTTTTTAGGGTGACCGAGAATGTGCCGGCGGTAGCGTATTCATGCGTGGGGCTGGGAGAGGTTGAGGTATTGCCATCACCAAAATCCCATTCCCAGGAAGTCACCGGTCCAGTGGACTGATCGGTGAAGGTTACTGCCAACGGTGCGCAGCCCGTGGTTGAATTGGCGGAGAAATCCGCGGTGATGCTGGCAACGGACAAATACGATTGCGCTACATCTTCCCAGGCAAAAAGCGAGTAACCGGTGCTGCCGTCATGTTTGGCAATCAGGCCATGGGGAAAATTCGGGCCGGCAGGACGGTTCGTGACATCCAAGCCATCGGTGCTGCCCACGTCCGGGGTGTAAATCGTGGTGACGAGCGAGTGGCTATGGGGATTACCGGGATCACCTTCGCGACGATAGACTTTAATGCGCTCATTGCCCTGACTGGAGAGTAAAATGTAGCCGGTGCCGTTCGGGCCGGTATAAAGCCCCAAACCTTCGCGGTCGGGTTCGATGCCATCGCCATACGCAAACGCCGCAAGCTGGGCGTTGCCCATGTCGGGATCCGCGTGAAATTTACGCACGCAACTGTCTTCTTCTGCAATGTACACATAACCGAGTTCGTCGTCGGCCACCATGCCTTCCGAATGCTTGTCGTACGAAGCGCCGCAAAACGAGCGCACGAACGTGGCTTTGACTTTACCCGCGCCGTCATCCGTCAAGAGATACTGATTCAGCATGCCTTCTGTGCCGCCGATGCTATTAACGAACGCATACATTGCCCCGTCGCGAGCGCGGCGATATAAACAAAAGCCATAGGGTTCTTTCACCTGTGGCGTCAAATTGGCGTCGGTCGCCGAAATGTCGGTGAGTTGGCGCGTGTTCGGATCGATCTTGAAAGTGACCACGCGGCTGGGGCTCTCCGCGCCGACAGCGTAAATATCGACCGGCACGCCGCCGACCGGCATAGCGTAGCGGATGTCGCCGTTGTTCGGTCTTCTACTAACCGCAATGCGCTGCAATTCCCGGCCGTTCATATCCCAAACAAAGACAAAATGAGCCCCTTTGTCCGTTCCGATGATAAGGCTCAGCGCCGGGTCGGTTGGGTGAATCCAGATCGCCGGGTCATCGGCATCGGTCACGACTTTGCTGGTGACAACGCGGGAGTAAACCGTGATTTCGGAGGGAATACTCTGGGCCTGGAGTGGGCCAACAATCGTGATCAAGCTGAGAAATAATATAACCTTGAGGAGATAGTCCGGCCGGCATGAGTTAGATATTGGCTGTTTTCTCGTCCAAAAGGTAGAATGCATTGGCGTCTCCCAATTCGCTATAATTTCCAAACAAACCCTCACATAGCCCATAGGGCTGGCAAGGAATTGGAGAAAGGCGCCTCAGTCCATTGTTGCGCGGGATTGGATATGATTGCAGAGGTGGCGATCAGAACATGGGGAATGAAACTAAAATTCTTTTGCCTACGGCATGTAATACACGCGGAGCAGCAGACTTGCAGAGTTTTTTACGAATCAAATTCGCGGATTAACAAAGGTTATAGTGAAGGGTGATAGGTGTTTTCACCTATCATCCCTTCGCTTTCATGTTTCGGGGCATATATCAGCGTCAGCGTGCGTTGTGTGCGCAGCCTCACACACAGCGCACGCGATACGCCGTACCTCTAATTTGGGGATTTCAGTAAACTCACTTCAGCAAAACAAGTTTGCGCTGTGCGGTAAACTCACCAGATTTGATCACGTACAGATACACGCCGCTGGCCACGCGTACGCCGCGCGCATCTGTGGCATCCCACACCACATTGTGGCGACCAGCGTTCATTTCACGCGCCAGCAATTGCTTCACAAGCTGCCCACTCAAATTGTAGATGGACAAGCTCACCTCGCCCGCTTCCGGCAAGGCAAAACTGATGGTGGTCGTTGGGTTGAAGGGATTGGGATAGTTCTGGGCTAACTCGTAACTGGTTACCGGCTCCGAGTCACTGGTGATTTCCTCTTCGCTATCATCGGAGGGAAGTTTGGGAACCGCGCCCAGGCCGTGGAAGCGCACGCGCGCATCTTTGGCAATGGCGATGCTCTTGGCGCAGATCGAGCCGAGGAAGCCGGCCTTGCTGCCGAGTTCGACGAGCGCATTGGGTGCGACAACCGAGCCTTGATAACCGCCATCCTTGCCAAGCACAACCTTCTTCGTGCCGCTGTAATTGATGGTGAGATCTTTCGAATCTCCGCCAATGATGATGATGTCGGCATTCTTGATGAAGTTGACCAAGCCGCACACATTGATGGTTACCTCGCCGCTGGAGACATCGACTCTGAGCCGCGAGCGATCATCCAAGTGCAGCGTTTTGACGGAATACACGCCGGCAGAAAGGTTGAGCTGGGCATTCTTGTCCGCGCGGAGAACGTTGTAATCACCCGGGGCAACGTTTTTCGTCTTATCCTTTCCGGCAATGATGCTGGCTGTACCGGAACACGAATACGACAAGCTGGGCACTTCCACCGCGGCGAGGGAAGCGCCGGAGGTGACTGTGCCAGTGACCGTGGCTTTCTTGTCTTTCTTGACAGAGCCATTGGCGGTAACGTCGCCGTTAATGGTGTTATCACGCGCGATTTCGATATCGCCAAGGGCGGTTACATTGCCCCAAACCGTTCCTGGCCTGCCATTGTCGAACTCGATGCCGCCGTTGGAGTGAATGTCGCCTTCAACGGATTTGTAGTGATCAAGCTCGATTATTTGATCAGCGAGCAGGGCGAAATCGCCGCATTGCTGCAGCGGCTGGCATTGCGTATTGATGGCCCAGGGGCAGTAATCCACATTGCCTGTCACAGCGTCACCGGAGCCGTCGGCATTGAGCGCGTCAGGTGTGTCGGCGCACGGCGGCACTTCTGTGGATCCGTCAGGGTCATAAGGTCCGCTGGCGTCTCCCCACCAGTTCAGCTCCGCGTTGATGATTGCAGTGACTAATGCAGTATTGACCTTCACACCAAAATTAGTGTTACCGCTAATGTCATTGCAGGTGAGGCGAATTCTCTCGGTGTCGATCACGTGACGATCGATGTTGATGCCGGCGTCGCCGCAATTCTTGATATTGTTTCCAACGATATCAATGTCCTGGCCTTTGATATTGATGCCATAACGCACCGAATTGCTCAGGTCATTGTTTTCGATCGTAACGAATGTGGTGCTGCCAAAAAATGAAATTGCATCCCGGTTTCCGGTAAAGGTATTTCCTGAAACCGTTAAATGATTCAGGTTACTGCCGTTTGTGCCGCTGGCACCGGTAAACCCGCTGGCAGTGTTTCCGGTTATGGCGGAATTACTGCAGCCGGTCATGTAGATTCCTGCCGCATCCGCGGCCGGGCTGCTTCCGCGAGTGATGAGGTTGTCGGAAATTTTTACATTGTTTGCAGGATTGGGTTGTACCGTCACTCCAACCTTGTTCGTCACGATGCGATTGCGCTGCACGATCAGGTTATCGGCGCCCTTGAAAAGAATGCCATAAAAACCGTCGATAATGTTATCCTCGATTTTAATGTCATCATCCCAGCACCGCACCACGGCTTCATCGGCATAGTGAGAAGTTGGGCTTCCCATGAGCGTGAAGCCGGAAAGCGAAACATTGGTGACGCCGTTGGGTATTTCCATCAGTACGTTGGGATTGGTTAGCGGCAAGCCGGTTATGTCAATGATCGACTCCATCGCAGGATTCGTCCTGGCGCCGGATGTTGTCGGGTCCACGCCGTACTGCGCACCGCGAATGTCGAGCGATTTGTTGATCGTCACGCGTTCGTTGAAGGTGCCGGCGTCGACCAGGATAACATCGCCGGGATTGGCGGCGTTGACTCCTGCGGTGATGGTGACATAATGCGTTCCTTGCGTGATATTATGAACGCGCGGCGGCGCCGGCGGCGTCAACGTGGCATAGCCGAGCGCCAGGCTTCCATCTGCAGCGCCAAAATTGGCGTCGTAAATGATCATCCAGTCCGCATTCGGATTCGAGTTCGGCACAACCCAGCATTCCCGCAGATCGTGCTCGGCGGTGGCAGAAAGAATCGGATTCGAAGCCGGACCGGTGGTACCGTCATGCCAAGTCCAGTTGGCGGGATTGATGAACGCCGCTTCCAGAGCAGCCGGCGCCAGGCTGGCTTGCGCTGCCGCGTTGATCGCCAGATAATAATTATTGTCTCGGGGATCCGCATAGACTTTGCCGTACCCGCGGTCATATCCCAAATCAATGAAACTTCCGGTTGGAGTCCAACCTACGGATACACCGGAGGGCAATTCCAGGGGGCCATCACCAGGTCGACCGCCGATACTGGCAAAGGCTTCCCACACATCATCACCATTTGTGCTGCGTACCAGCATGGTTTGCGATTGATTCGATTCGGCGAAGGCGTAATAAGTGCCATTCAACAAAATCACATCGTGAAAGCCATAATAAACGAAGCCGTGTGCACCGGTGAAGCTCGCCGCATTGGGAATAGTAAACGTGCTCACCAACGTCCAATTCGTCAAATCATTCGAAACATAAAAATGGTGATCAAGATTATTGCCAACGGAACCCCAGGCGCGATATGCATACGTGGCGCTTGCAATCGTAATGGGCCAGTCTTTGACCACAAAATGAGTTTCGGGTATGATGGTGGTTGCGGTTGCAGCAGCAGGAAGTCCGGTGGGGCCGCTCGTGGTTGCCGCATAATAAATTCGATTTCCGAGGGCGCGATCTTCAAAGAAAACGGTAAAATTACCATTCGCGCCAAACCCGCTAATGTAGCGAGGTTCAAAAGACCCCGGCGCTGGATTCGCCAATGGCGCCGTGGGGGTTTGGTCCATCACGGTCACTGTAAATTGCGCATGCGCCACACCTAAAGCGCCGAGCAAAATGGCCATCACTAACCCAAAATGAAACTTTTGGCTCTTCATGTTGAGCTCCCTTTTTTATTTCAGAGAATCCTGGCCTGCGGCAATTGTAAGGACTTTCAGGCAGGCCCCAAGCTAAACTTCTTTTGAATTCCAGACGCATCACCTCCTTTTGCGACACAATTAAGGTTGTTTGCAAAAAACGTGAAACGCTTTTCGCTCATCTTGATTGGTTCATGTGTCAAGTCAAGAAGCCTGACCACGCTGAACTAGAGATCTGTCAAGGTTTCATGCTGGAACTAGAGCTGGCCGTCTAACCATAGAGACCGGAAAAAATGATCATGCTTTTTCGTTAACGATCGAAAGAGATGACTATCTCCTCAGGGTGTTGTGTTAGAGGTGCCTTGTGGAGGTAAGAAGGTAACCCGCTTTCAGCTATCAAGTTCTGGGCCAAATCTTTTATCTTTTCAGCAACAAGTGTCTTGGACGATTAGTTGTTGTTAATTCATCGGATGACTAGGCGTATGCCTCGTTTGTATAGGTTGCAAGCAAGCACCCGCTTCTCATTTTTAATAAATAATTTCGCAAGAATAAAAAAAAGAGCAGGAGGCCTGAAGAGTCTTGGCGCCTTAGCGCCAAAAAACTTGCCGGCCTCCTGCTCGTGGAGTGTCGTAACGACTTCAACCTACACTCAAAAGCACAGAAGTCGTCAAAGTTGTGGGCGAGCACGGGAATGCTCGCAATGTCTTACCTCATTTTTTACTTCACAAACGACATGCGGCGCGTTTCAGAATAGGTTGCTGCGCCGGATTGATCTTGCACAATGATGCGATAGAGATACACGCCGGTCGCCACGGTTTGGCCATTTTGATTGCGGCCGTCCCAGGTCAACTCGTGCCAGCCTTGCGCCAGCTCGCGATTGGCAAGGGTGCGCACCAACTGGCCAAAGCTGTTGTAAATGTGCAATTGCACGTGGCCCGCTTCCGGCAGCGCGAATGTGATGCGCGTGCTCGGATTGAACGGGTTGGGATAATTTTGCGACAGCACATAATTGGTTACGATTGACTGCTCGCTGAGGAGTTCTTCTCCGTCATCCGCCGAACCTTTTTGGAACGGCAACGTGCCGGGTGAAGAGTGATGCAGCGAATAGACGTCGCGATCCACCGTGATGCGCTTGGCGCTAATCGCGCCGCGGAAGCTCACGTTTTTGGCAAGATACACTTCCGCGTTCGGCGCGTTGATGTTGCCGAGCACGTAGCTTTCTTTGCCGAGCAACACTTGCGTGCTTTGCATGGTGTTGAAGGTGACCTTCTCGCTGCCATCTTCGCCGTCCGGGAAAATCACCACTTTCACTTCTTCGCTGAGCCGGAAGTTGTTGACGATATTGAGAATCACCGGCCCGTTGGTGACATCGAAATACAGCTTGTTCTCATCGTCTTTGGTTTCGAGGCTGTTGAGATTGTACGTGCCTGCCACGAACTTGAGGGTGCCGCCGTCATTGACGATGACGTTGTTGTAGGATCCTGGAGCAATGGAAACCGTTTTCTTTTTGGCAACGGTGACATTGGATCCGCCCGCACTGTACGAGAGACTCGGCAACGCTATCGCAATTTTGCCGCCGGCTGTGGCATCCCCGTCGATTTTAATCTCTTTGTCGATTTTGATGGCGCCCCCGGCGGTGAGATTGCCGTAATAGGTGTTCGGGTCGCCGCGCTGGAAATAGATTCCGCCATTGGAATGAATATCGCCTTGCGACGCAGAATGCTTCGAGCGCGCGATCGTCACTTGCTCATTTGCGAGAAATACAATCGGTTTGAGCGGCGCTGGACACGGGCCAATTGACGTACCAATGTTGTCGAAGGGCATGAAATCCACACGATCGCTCACAACATCTCCGCTGCCGGTGGGATTCGTGGCATGCGTGGGACCGGAGGGATCGCCCCACCAGTTGTTCTCGGCATTCACAGTGCTCGCGCCGAGATTCTCCATGCCGAATGCCGTGTTTAAACAAATCTGGTTGGTGTTATACAAAACTGCGGTGCTGGCTTCGTCCAAGATTGTCACGCCATTGATACTGTTGTTGTGAATGATGTTTTGGGTGACGGAGCCGGTAACTGTTCCGATGCTGCGCAGGCCGTATTCATTATTGTTGATGGTGTTGCCCGTGATCGAGGCATTGCTGGTGGGGGAGCCATCGCCACGATCAAAGTAGGCCGTGTTCTGCGCATTAATACTGGGGTTGCCAGCCTGCATTTGAATGCCGATGTCGTTGTCGGTGACGAGGTTGCCTTCAACCGTATGATTGTTGCCTTCGATAACGATACCGAAGCCGTCGCCGGTCGCACCGACAGCAGCGCGATGAAAGCCCGTGACTTCATTTTCCTTCACCACGACGCCGGAAGGTTGGTCGGCATTGTCAGACAAAACTGGTGAGCGGCGGAACACACCAATGCCACAATGATCGCGCAGATCGGTTGTTGCAACTGTGCGTGAGACGATGTTATCAAAAATCACCACACTGCCCGGTCCGCTGCTGGCGCCGTTGCCGGTGGGGTTTTTGATTTCGATTCCAAAGCGGCCGTTGTCGGTTACGGTGTTCTTCGTCACCAGTGTTGCGTCCGGACCCTGCGGACCCAACACGCCGATGCCGGAATCGCCGTTGCCTTTCACCTCATTGCCGGAAATCGTCAAACCGGTGACGTTGCCATCGCTCACATCAATGCCCACCAGGCGATTGTTGTTGAAGAAGCCGTCCTCGATGGTGATGTTTTCTTTGACGCCGTTGATGATCCAAATGCCGCGGCCGAATTGCTGGGTGTAGGGGAGAACATTATTGTTCGATGCGGTCACGCGACGCACAACTAAACCATCAATGCCAAACGCTTGACTCCAAATGCCGTGGCGGCAATTGTTGCTCGCTTCGACATCCTCAATCAAAATATTGCTGAGCGGGCCGGTAAACATTTGAATGCCGTCCAGCCAGCCCGTCACTGTGAGATCGGCAATGGTAACATTGCTGCGACTGCCGCTAAAGGCAATGCCGGCTGCGGAGCAAGTTGTGCCATCGCCTTGAATGATCGTTTCCCCTTTGCCCGCGCCTTGCAGCGCCAGATCGCTTTTATTGATGGTGACGGAATTACTATAGGTTCCAGCTCCCACCAATACGGTATCGCCGGCAGCGGCATTATTAATCCCGCCTTGAATGGTCAAGCCGATGCGCCGGACATTGGGGAACGTATACGAGGTTGAATACGAGTAGGTGCGCACATCAAAGATCGGAGATAATCCGATAAGCGTCACCACCGACACGTTGAACGTGTTGTCATTCCAGTAGGAAGTCCAATTGAACTGGCTGTTGTCGTAATTGCCGCGCGCCCGGATGTGAGCCGCAGTCTCGCTTACGGTGTTGTAGGTATTGCTGAAGTCATTGCCCGTTATCTCTGCGCCGCCCACGGAATAAACAAACCACGGCACGGTTGTGCCCGAGCCATTGAAACTAATGAAAGGCCAGTATTGGCCGAAGGTGTCTTCCTCGAATTTGTTGTCTTTAATCTCGCGTCCGCTCACCGGCCCGGAAAAACCGGCGCCGCTGGCGAGATCGATGCTGCCGCCGTTTTGAAACAAATTCGCCTCGACGGTGTAACTTTTGACGTGAGAGACGTCGTCAGTGTCGTCGCCGGGAGTCGTGTTGTCGTCGTAGCGCCAATCGTTGAAGTACACTGAATAACCGGTGGTGATATCGCAATACTTCAAGGTGAAAGCGTCGCCGATGATTTCAAAGGTTTTGTTGTCACCTGCGGTATTGGACAGAATTTTCAATCCTTGAATCGTGACACCATCGGCTTCGACAAAAATACCGCTGTAACCGAAGTTGTTGGTGGCATTCGTTGCGACTTCGGCAAGCACGCCGGCATAGGCCGTGATCGGCGTACCGCTGCCGTCCACGCCTTGAATCGTGATGTTATCTTTATCGATGAACAAGCCAAACTGATGCGGCCCATTCACGCCCAACACAAAACGGCCGGCCGCGGTTTCGTTATAAGAGCCGGGATACACATGCACCGTGCCGCTGGCGCAAACGGCGTCAATGCCGGCCTGAATCGTGGCTTTCGGTCCATTCATGCCGCTGGTGAATACGGGTGATTCACCATCCCAGCTATCGTTGCCAGTAGCAGCATTGACATAGATATCGGTGCAAGCGGCTAACATGTTCGGATTGGCAGCCTTTTCCTTCTTGGCCGCGATGGAATTGAAAGTCAGTTCGGATTTTTCCAGTGATCTAATCAAGCGATCCCGGTCGTCACGAACAGCATTGGAATTCTGCGCCCAGGCGCTGCCAACCATCATCAAGACCGATATACACAGAAAAAGTACCTTCTTCATTGGCAAATTCTCCTGCACATGAAAATACTTATACCCCATC
>SZPB01000187.1 GCA_030263535.1 Cytophagia bacterium CHB2 | reverse complement strand
ATATCGGTTTCCAGCCGGTCTCCCACCATGGCAAGTTGATGGGGTTGAATTGAGAAACGCTGCATAATGTCGCGATAGATAAACGGCTCCGGTTTGCCGATGACCAGCGGTGTGACACCGGTGGCTGCTTCGAACGCTGCCGTGAGCGCGCCACAATCGGGCAGCAAATCCTGGCCGGGCGCCGGGCAGTTTTTATCAGGATGAGTGGCAATAAACGTTGCGCCGCGTCGAATGAAGCGGCAGGCCGCATCGAATTTTTGCCAGGTGAAGGTCAGATCGAAACCCAGCACCACATATTCCGGCTTTTGCGCGACCGTTTAGAAGCCCGCTTGCCGGAATTGTTCATGCAAGCTGTCTGTGCCCAACAAAAAAATCGGCTGCGGCCCGCCGTGCTGCAGCAAATACGTGATCGTTGCGCGACCGGAGGTATAAATATCTTCCAGCGTTGCTGCAATCTTCAGCCGGCTTAACTTGTTGAGATAATCCTGTTGATTGTAGGCGGAATTATTGGTGATAAAAACATAACGCTTGCCCAGCTCGCGCAGCTTGGCTAAAAACGCCAGAGTGAACGGGAATATTTCCCCGCCCAAATAAAGGGTACCGTCCAAGTCCAAAGCAAAAACTTCGATCTGGTTGAGTCTTTCAAGAGTGGGTGTATGAGGCATTCCTGATACTCGCGCAATGGCATTTTGAGGAGAAGACCATAAGCAAACCGTTGCACAAAAGCAAGAGCCGGCACAAAAAACAAAGACGCGGGCTTTCTGCAATTGGTTGGCTGGCCAGCCTGCTAGCTGGCTGTACGGCGAAACATTCTGAGAGGCTATTCTTATGCGCATGACATTGAAGACCCACCGCCTTGAGCTTAAACACACCTGGACGATTGCACGCGGGTCCACGGATTTTAAAGAATACAACTTTGTGGAATTGCAGGCCGAGGGTATCACCGGAATTGGCGAAGCCGCGCACAATGTTCGCTATGGCGAAAGCCTGGAAAGCATTCAAAAATTCCTCGTAGATTCTCAGCCTTTACTTGAAAGCATAAGCTACAAAAAATTTTATAGCTTAGGTCAGTCAATTTTGGAGTGGCAAGAGGGGCAAAATGCGGCTAAAGCAGCGCTTGATATTGCGTTGCTGGATTTGATCACGAAACGGCTTAAAGTATCGCTTTATGAATATTGGGGATTGAACAAAAGCAAAACACCGGTTACGAGCTACTCCATCGGCATCGACAAACCGGAAATCATGCAAGAAAAAATTCGCGCTGCGGCAGAGTTTCCCATTCTCAAAATCAAACTCGGCAGCGACAATGATGAGGCCATCATGGCCGCGGTGCGTGCTGCAACCGGTCGCGTCGTGCGCGTCGATGCCAATGAAGGCTGGAAGGATCGGCAAGAGGCATTGGAAAAAATTCAATGGCTGGCGAAAATGAATGTCGAATTCGTCGAGCAGCCGCTGCCCGCGCACCGTCTTGACGAGGTGGCCTGGTTGCGTGAACGCTCTCCCCTGCCGTTGATTGCCGATGAGGATGTCAAAACGACGAAGGATCTTCCGGCGCTGGCGCGGGCTTATCACGGCATCAACATCAAAATCATGAAATCCGGAGGATTGCAGGAAGCGCTGCGGATGATTCATGTGGCCCGCGCTCTGAGTTTGAAAATCATGCTGGGTTGCATGATTGAAAGCTCGCTCGGCATCACCGCCGCCGCGCATCTTTCACCGCTAGTGGATTGGGCGGATTTGGATGGAAATTTGTTGATCAAGAATGATCCGTATCGCGGAGTGAAAGTCGAGCAGGGGCGATTGATTTTGCCGGAGGGGCCGGGGTTGGGTGTGGAGGAAAATTTATAAGCCGAATACTGGATATCCCCACTTCCGCAATGCTGAAGTCAGCTTAATCATCGGCAGACCGATAATAGCCGTCCAATCTTCACAATCAAGGCGCTCGAACAGCATCAGGCCCGGGCCTTCGGTTTTCGCGGAGCCGGCGCAGTCAATGGGATTGTCGCGCGTGATATAAGCGCGCAATTCCTCCTCGCTGAGATCAGCGCGCAATTGCGCCGAGCCTTTGACGATGAATTCTTGTGAAACCTGCAAAGCCGTGTGATAGAGAAAAAGTCCCATGTAGAATTCATGCGTGCAGCCGCGCAGGCGTTGCAATTCCTGCAACGCGCGTTCGGCCGTGCCGGGCTTGCCCAGCACACGCCCATCAAACCACACGACTTGATCTGAGCCGATGAGAATGGCGTTGGGGAAATCATCCGCGACACTCATGGCCTTGCCCCGCGCGAGTTCGAGCGCCAATTTGCCGGGGTCGCCATCGTGAATATGATTTTCGGCAAAGCGCGGCGCAACAGCGCGAAACGTCAGCCCCATTTGCGACATGAGCTGCCGGCGATACGGCGAGGTTGAGACGAGAATAAGCTCGGGTAACCTGCTTTGAATAACTTTCATTTCACGATCGTGGGCGAGAACTGCTCCAGAGCCTGCAAGGCTTTATCGAGACTTGGAGAATTTTTCCTAGCAAGACCATTGACGCGCCATTTGGTTGTAACAAACTGTGTCAAGCGGCCAGTATAGTTTTTGCCAACCTTGCTGGTGGAGAGATGAGCAGGAACAAGGTCATCACGAATATCACGCCGTCGCGACATTCTGGCTAAACCGACCAATACCGTTTTCGGATCTTTACAGTCATCAGGCTGACTCGGAATTTTCGCGGCAGGTACTCCCAAAAATTCAGCCATTCTCTGCCGGTCTGCCAATAGCCAGGCTTCCACCTCGTGAACAGCCACGCGCAACAACAGGTTTTGGCTCCGGCTTTCCGGCAACAACCGCTTTATCAAGCCTGGCGAACATTCCTCATTGTCCAAATCTGTCAAAATAATAAAGGGAACATGGCGGGCGGCGAAATTGAATCTCTTCACATTGTCACACAGATGATCCTTGCCGCGTTTACCGTAGCATACGCCCGCAGTGAAAGGCTTGCCCGATTGTTTTACGAGTTGCCGCAATACCTGTTCATCCAAGTAGCCCTCGACCGCCAAACGGACCGGAATCTGGCTCATAGTTGAAACAATTCCAGATTTGCAACTTTTTCAGGTTCGATATGCGGCAACACAGCCTCTGCCACAGTCATTCCCGTATCCAGCAAAGCGCGAATCTCATCGACGCTTGCTGCAGGTTGAGCTTTGGCACCTTCAACGTCCGGGATAAGCATGACAACCTCCTCCCCGCCAATGCCGGCATCCGACAATAGCTCGACACTATGTGTGCTGATCAATACTTGCCGTTTACGCACTTTTTGCATTCGATATATAAGTCCGGTCAGCCGGCGCACGACTCCGCTATGCAAAGACAGCTCCGGCTCTTCCAGCAGCAAAGGGCCGTCGCCCTCTTGCAGCGACCAGAGAAGCCCGAGCAGCCGCAATGTTCCATCGGAAAACTGCTGCTCATTTTGCTTTCCGGCGTTGGGCCTCCAGTGCGAGTAAGCGCCTATCAGATGAGGCACGCCGCGCGCATCTTTCTCAAGCCACAATGTTTTTAATTGAGGAACCGCAATGACGAGCGCATCGCAGATTCTTCGCAAGCGAGCATCTCGTGTCCTCTCGGGAGTCCTGGCGACACGCTCCAAAAAATGGCGCCCATAAGCATCGAGAGTGCCGCCATTATCTGCTGAGCTCCCGGGGTTACGAATGATTTGCGGCACCAAATGCAGATATGCAATACTTTCAAAAAATTGCGCAATCTCCCGAAATGGTTTGTTTTCGCTGATTTGCTCCAAAGCTGTCTGAGAAAGGCGCAACGGGTCACTAGTATCTTTGTCGTCAGGGCGATTGAGGATCATCTTTTCGCCTCGATGGACGATTTCTCTGGTCAGGCGAGGATTGCGGTTATTGTCCTGAGTAAAGGCGATTTCATAGCGCCAAAGCTTCCTGGCGCCTTCCGCCAGTTCGATCGCTATTTCAATCTCCGGGTATTTGCGCGCGGCCAAACACCGAATTTTAGACACGCCACCGCGAATGTCGTCACAAGCTTTCTTGAAGCCGCCGGCAACAACGATATCGCGTAAAAAGCGAAACGCGTCCAAGAAATTTGATTTTCCCGACGCATTCGGGCCCACCAAAAAAACTCGTTCCGGCAAATCCACTTCTGCCGCCCGAAAGTTTTTCCAATTCGCCAATTTGATCCGACTTACTCTCATAAAAATGCTGCTTAACTGTTGATGTTTTGCTTCAAAGTTTTTTCAAAAATCGCATACGCCTCTTTCCCCCACAAGCAAAAGACAACCTCCTCTAACGCCGTCTCACCCGCCAAATAAACGATCGTGGTGTTCAACATAATCTCCGCGCAGCGTTCGAGAGGAAAACCGAAAATGCCGGTGGAAACCGCGGGAAAGGCAACGCTCTTGAGATGATTTTCATCTGCGACTCTGAGTGAGTTTAACGTTGCGCCGAGCAGCTTGCGATCTTCGTCGCCCTCTCCCATCATCGGGCCGACGGCATGAATGACGTGTCTCGCCTTCAAATTTCCGCCGGTGGTGATCACGGCCGTGCCCACAGGCGTGCCGCCTATTTTATCGCATTCCTGTTGAATCGCCGGGCCGCCTTTGCGGCGAATCGCGCCGGCTACGCCGCCGCCAAGCTGCAACCCGGCATTCGCGGCATTGACTATGGCATCGACGTTCATCTCGGTGAGATCGGCGTCCACTAATTTTACCGTGGTGTGGTTGATGCGCGTTTCCATTATTGAAAATCCATGAGCATATTCTCAAAAAGATAGCTCAGCGTGCCCCACTGTGCATAGTACATATAAAAGGCCAGCGCAATCGCCACTGTTATTCCCAACAGTCGTTGCAGCTTGAATTGCGCTTCAACATTGAAAAAACTCATAACCGCCAACGTGAGACCAGCCAGAAAAACGATCCCGGGATACAGATCGCTCAAAAAAATCATACCGAAAAACAAACCGAACAGCAGCCCTCCCATCAATTCACCGAAAAACTTTTTCAGGCCCGGCCAGACATTCATATTCTTGCTCAAACTGCCGATCCATATGCCCAACAATATAATCAGCAAGAACAGGGAGAGATTAAAACCTGGATCGAATTCACGAGTCCGCAACCACTCAACAAACCTATCCCACATAAAATCATTCCTTGATAATTGAGATTGAGGTACACCGTTTAAATAACTTATTCATTTCCTTGAAACCGCGAATACGCGCGAATATACGCTAATGCCTAATTCGTGCTTATTCGCGTTCATTCGCGGTTTGAGATCTAACAAAGTTATTTAAACGAATTCCTAAAAAATACCGGCTTCAATATCCTACCGCCGCCCCGTCGCTCGCGCGCGGATCAGCAGCGCCCAAACGCAAGCCGGTTTTGGGATCAATGATGATGCCCATCGCGCTGCCCTGACTGCGAGAGGATCGTGAAATGGACACGCGATGCCCGAACATCTGCAACAGCCGCTCCGTGTCTTTCGAAATGCCGAACTCCTCGATGCGCAGCCGGTCCGGCAGCCATTGATGATGAATGCGCGGCGCGGCAACGGCCTCGCTGATGTCCATGTCGAAATCAATCACATTCACAATCACCTGCAAAACTGTGTTGATAATCGTGCGGCCGCCGGGCGAGCCGATCAACAAAAACGGCTTGCCGTCTTTCGCAACAATCGTCGGCGTCATCGATGACAGCATGCGTTTGCCGGGTGCAACAATATTCGGCGGCGTTCCAATCAAACCGGTACTGTCTGTGCGGCCGGGTTGCGGATTGAAATCACCCATTTCGTTATTCAACAAAAAGCCCGTGCCCTCTGCCACGATGCGCGAGCCGTAACCATACTCCAACGTGTAGGTCACCACCACGGCATTGCCAGCGGCATCGACCACCGAGTAATGCGTAGTCTCGGTTGATTCATAAGCATCGTTGAACGTTGCTGGATCGCTGGGCGAGGCTTGATTCAAGCTGATGCTTTTGCGCAATTGCGCCGCATAGTCCTTCGAGGTGAGCTTGTTGATGGGCATGTCGGGATTGAAATCCGGGTCGCCGAGATAGCGCGCGCGATCGGCAAACGCGCGGCGCATCACTTCGGCGAGCAAATGCAGATGCTGTGCTGAAGCAAAACCGGCGGCGCGCAAATCAAAGCCTTCGAGAATGTTCAACATCTCGACTACGGCTGTTCCGCCCGAGCTGGGCGGAGACATCGAGTAGATATCGTATCCGCGATACGTGCCGTGAATCAGCTGGCGTTCTTGCGCTTCGTAATTCACCAAATCATCTTCAGTGATGAGGCCGCCGTGTTTGCGCATCGCGGCGGCCAGCAGGCGCGCCGTTTCACCTTTATAAAAACCATCGCGCCCATTTGCTTGAATGCGGCGCAGCGTCCGGGCCAAATCCGGTTGTTTCCAGATCTCGCCGGGCTGATAAACCTCTTTGCCGTTTTTTAGAAACGCCTGCGCGCTGGCGGGATACTTGCTGAATTCTTCAGCCAGATCGCTAAAATCCTCGTGCAACCCCCAACTCACCGGAAAGCCCTGCTCGGCTAGTTTAATCGCCGGGGCAAGCAATTCCCGCATGGGTTTGCTGCCGAGTTTTTGATGCGCCAGGAAAAATCCTGCAACCGTGCCGGGCACACCAATGGAAAGATAGCCGTCGTGGTTGATCGGATCGGAATAAACACCGTTTTTATCGAGGTACATTTTGGCATGAGCTGCGGCCGGCGCTTTCTCACGAAAATTAAATGCCGTAATCTCGCCTTTGGCCGTGTAGACAATCATGAACCCGCCGCCGCCAATATTGCCCGCCGAGGGATGCGTCACCGCCAGCGCAAAACCGGTGGCAATTGCGGCATCCACAGCATTGCCGCCGCTTCGTAAAATCTGCACACCCACTTCGGAAGCGTGACGTTCGGATGAAACGACCATCCCGTGTTTGGCCTTGACCGGAGGCTGCGACGCGCCGGCCAGTAACAGTTGCGGCAGAAGCGCCAGCCCGCACCAGAACAACCCGCGTTTGACATTGTCAGAGTTCATGCGCATCTTTCTCCCGTGTTCTTTCAAGCTTGAGATGATGGTTCGATTGCCGGCGAGGGACGCAAGCAGGCGGCAATTTTTGCGATCAAAATACTTTTTTTTGACCGACGATGCAAGGTGATTTTTGATTGCATCTCATGAAATTCTCATTATATTTCATTGCGTTGTTCAAAAATCAGTGCAGCTTTGCCTCAAAGAGATGAGAAAAGCAGTTGCCCGCAGATTTCAACTCCCCCATAAAGTCTTTTTGGTACTGCAATGCTGTGAGAGCGCGTTTGTTTCGAAACTCATTTATACACCATAGATCAGATTAGCGGAGTTTTCAGTATGAGTACACCCCACAAAAAATTAGCGATTCTCGTTGGCGGCGGCCCGGCGCCCGGCATCAACAGCGTTATCGGCGCTGCGACAATTCGCAGCGCCATCAGCGGCGCGGAAGTCATTGGCATCATGGACGGCTTCAAATGGATTATGGATGGCCAGATTGATAAAATCAAAGAGTTGACCATCGAGCGGGTCAGCCGCATCCACTTTCGCGGCGGCTCGTACATCGGCATCTCGCGCGCGAATCCGACCAAGAATCCCAAGCACCTGGAGAACACCGTCACCTCCCTGCTGCGCATGAATGTCGATCGCCTCATCACCATCGGCGGCGACGACACCGCATTTTCCGCGATGAAACTCGCACAACTGGCGGATGATCGCATTCACGTCGTGCACGTTCCCAAGACGATTGACAACGATCTTGATCTGCCGCTCGGCATCAACACCTTCGGCTTTCAAACGGCGCGGCATCTGGGCTGCGACATTGTGAAAAACCTCATGGTCGACGGCCGCACAACCTCGCGCTGGTATTTCGTGGTCACGATGGGAAGAAAGGCCGGGCATCTCGCCATGGGCATTGGTAAATCGGCCGGCGCGACGCTGACTCTCATTCCCGAAGAATTTCGCGAGCAAAAGCTGAGATTGTCGGTGCTGGTTGATATTCTGGTGGGATCGATCATCAAACGCTTGAGCTACGGCCGGCCCGACGGCGTCGTCATTCTCGCCGAAGGGTTGGTGGAAATTTTGGATCCGCAAGATCTGCAGGCACTCCTCAATATCGAACGCGATGCGCACGACAACATTCGCCTGGCCGAGGTCAACTTCGGCGAGATTCTGAAATACGAAGTGCAGGCGCGTTTGAAACAATTCAACATCAAAAGCACGATCGTGGCCAAAAACATCGGCTATGAGCTGCGCTGCGCCGACCCGATTCCGTTCGACATGGAATACACGCGCGATCTCGGCTATTGCGCCGCGCGCTACATCCTCGAAGGGGGCAATGCCGCAATGGTCTCGATTCAAAACGGCCGTTTCGTGCCGATTCCGTTTCAAGACATTCTCGATCCCAAAACCGGCCGGGCGCGCATTCGCATGGTCGATATGTCGGCAGAGTATTATCACATCGCCCGGCGCTACATGATCCGGCTGTCGGCGGAGGATTTTGAAGATCCCCATGAGCTGGCGAAATATGCCGCCACCGCCGGCATTTCACTCGAAGAATTTCGCAAACAATTCCAATATCTCGTGGATATCGAACGAGCCAATGGCGCTGAACTGCCTTTGCCGTTGCCGACCGAGAAAAACGGCGAGGCCGTGCTAACCACGATGGCGCAGGAATGAAACTCGAACTGCTTTTTGATCATGCCCACCACCGCTGCGCCGATTTGGAGGCAGCGGTGGCGTTCTATCAACGCATGCTCGATGCTGAAATCGTCAAGCGGTCGGATTACAACGGCCGCGTGATCGTGACGCTGCGCGTGGGAAACATCCTGTTTTGCCTTTCTCCGGCGCCGGGAGATGCCGAGACTCATGCTGAGGAAAATCGCCGGCGCCTTGGAATTTATCATCTCGCTTTTCTTGTGCCCAACTTGGAAAAGGCGGTAGCTGAGTGCAAGCGTCGCGGCGCGACCTTCGTTGTTGAAAACCTCATGGCCGCTCCCACGCGCAAAGTCGCATTTTTCGAAGCGCCGGATGGCATGCAAGTGGAGTTGATGGAGGATTTTCCTGAGGCGGCTTAAACCTGAACTTACCCAATTGAGGAGTTAGCGCACAAACGCTTCTGCCCGGTGCGCGAACGCGTCCTCTATCCGCTCCAGATGGCTATCCAACAACGGCAGGGCGCGAATTTCTTCCAACAAAAAATATCCAAACCCCTTCGTTTCCTCGCTGAGTTGCAGCTCGCCGTCAAGCCGTTCGGCCTCAAAGGTGAGCGCGACAACCTGCACGCGTTCGCCGTCAAGATATTCAACGCGCCGGTGAGGATTGCTGAACACGCTGATCAGTTTTCCAACACGCACACGCAAACCGGTCTCTTCGAAAACCTCGCGGATACAGGCTTCCATAACGCTTTCACCCGCTTCCATGGCGCCGCCGGGCAAGCACCATAATTCGTTATCGCGGCGTTGCACCAACAACACCTTCTCGCGCGTGTCATCAAAAATTACGGCGCAACAGCCGAGCCGCAATCTTCCGAATTTGCCGGCGCGTTCAGCGTGAATGATTTTCGTCAAGACTATCCCTTTCCATTGATCTTATCATTCCCCCTCAAGAAGCAGCGTCACCTTTGACTATTTCCACAAAACAACGCGCGCCCTCACGCAATTGTCTTTTCTGCGTCGCAAAATCCACTTCATACAAACCAAATTTCATGTCAAAGCCCTCCGCCCACTCGAAATTATCCAGCAGCGACCAGTAAAAATAGCCGCGCACCTCGTAGCCGGCTTTGAGGGCTTGCGAAAGCGCATAAAGATAGCGCCGAATAAACAACTCGCTGCGATCGTCTTTGGCATCGGCAATACCGTTCTCCGTCACATAAATCGGAGCGTTGAGCCGGGAGATTTCTTTCACCGCGCGATAAAAGCCTTCGGGATACACGGCAAACGGCATGTCCGTCATGATCTGATTCGGCGGATATGCAAACGTGAAAGGCGCCTGGCGATCCCACTTCAGCTTCACATGAAAATGGGAATAATAATTCAAGCCGATGAAATCCAGCGCATTCACGGCGGCAGCGTTGTGGTGCCGCAGATCCACGAAGCCGGGCACATGGAACTCGAAATGTCCTTCGTTGAAAAAACCAAAAATCGAGTCGTTGAACAAAAGGTTGAGACGGCGGCTCAAAATCCAATCGGCGGGATGCCAATAACGATAAGGATCGAATTGAAAAATATTTTTGGCGAACCCGATGTGCGCTTGCGCGCCGCCCGGCAAACGCTTGAGCGCATGATACGCTTGCACATGCGCTTCCAGCAAATTCTTGAGCACAAGGCCGGCGGCGTTCGCGTCTTTCTTGCCCGGCGGGAATAGGCCGGTGAAATAGCCCTGCGCCGCATAAACTTCCGGTTCATTGATCGTGCACCAGGTCGGCACGAGATCATGCAGTTCCTGAAAAACGTTTTCACAGAAACGCGCGAACCATGGAATATTTCTCTCCTGCTCGAATGCGCCGAGACGATCAAACCAAAGCGGTTGGGTAAAATGATGCAGCGTGATCATCGGCTGGATGCCGGCGGCCAGCAAATCTTCACAAACCTCGCGATAATGCCGCATCGCCGCCGCATTCACCTCGCCTTCATTCGGCTCGATCTTGCTCCATTCCACGGAAAAGCGATAAGCCTTCACACCCAACGCTTGCATCAGCTTGATGTCTTCGCGATAGCGATTCCAGTGATCACACGCCAGACCCGCTTTCTGCCCGTGCTTGATGCGCGGCTGGCCGGAGGCGTCAACAGCATTTTCCCAGGCGCTCCAATTGTTGTTATCGCAATTGCCTTCCACTTGATGCGCTGCCGTGGCCACGCCCCACAAAAAATTAGAAGGAAATTTTATATCGTTTACATCTATCTCATCCCAATCCCAACGCAGCTCGGGAAATTTGCGCTGCCAGTACATTAGGGCCGTCACATAAAGTATCAGCAGCAGCGAACCGATAAGCACAACAATAGTCAATTTCGCAACTCCTCATTCCAATAAAATTTCTGACATTGAATTTTATTTCATCTGATTCATATTGACCAAAATTCAAGAAAACGGGCGCGTGATTACGGCTTCAAGGTCTTATATTTGCCTTCCAGCCAGTTCTTCAAATCCGAACAATACCATTTCGAGAAGCGCCGATCCGAAGGGCCGCCGGCCAGGTTGGTGTGCAGTTCATCTTTCGCAAAATCCGTGATCATACGAAAAGAAGGCGCAAAGCTCGTGACCCGTCCCGCGCTGCGATAAATCTGGCCTTGATGCGGCGTGGCGCGGCCGCCGGCCAAAGTTATCGGACCGCGATCAAAACCGGCCAGCTTGGGCAGTTTGCCGCCTAACAGCAAATGGCGCAGCGTCAATTTTTGCATGTTGCCCCAGGGTTTCGGCGCGACTGCCAGGGCCTCTTCGGCGACGCGGCGAAAGATGTCATCGCGTTTTTCATGCGCAAACCAGACCGAATCTTCGGACAGCAAGATGCGATCGAAATTCGCGTAAAAGTCAACAAAGATGCCGGATTCTTGCGCGAGAAAGCCGGTAACCTCTTCTCCCAAACCGTGCCGGCCAAAAACGGTTTGCAACAAGCGATGATAAAACTGCTCGAACAAATAAGCTGCCGCGGAATGCTTCGCATACGAACAATCCCACGCGGCCAGTATGCGGCCCGCCGCCGTGTTGGGCAGTAGCGGCTCCAGAATGCGCATGAACTCCTCGGCTTGCGAGGAATACACATCGAAATGAATGTTCATCATGTCGTACAGCCGAAGATTCGCTTGCTGTGAAATCAACTCGGTGATGCGTTCCGCGCGATATGGCCCCATCGAGATGTTGATCGGTTTGGTTTTTCCCCAACCATTTAGATCGTTGTTGGCCGTGACAAAAAAGCCCTGCTCGGGGTTCAGGCAGCGCGGCAAATCGCGATAGTCGATAAAACCATCCCAATCATTTTCCGGTTTCCAGCCGGGCAGGGGCACAAGCCCGGAAACGCCGACCCGGCGTTTCGGCATTAAGCCCGACATTTGATAACCGATGTTGCCGTGGCGATCAGCCAAAACCCAGTTGAAGGCGCTCTCGAATTTGCCAAGATGATCCATGCCTTCTGCCACCGACTCCGCGTGCCACATTTCTATCGCATGATTCAGTGAAAGCGCGCCGGTCTGCGATCCGGACCAGCGCGTCGCCAGATAGTAACCCTCCTGCTTGGGATTGCCGTCGAGCACGCCGTGCTCGTTTTCATAGAATGTCACTTCCACCGGCGCTTTCTTTTTGCGGTGGATGATTTCTTTGCGCTCGCGAAACGGCGCCCATTCGTTGCGATTGCGCAAATAACGGCCGTCTTTGCACTGCTCAATCCAGGAATCAATCGCGTCCATGAACGTGTAGGTTGC